>DQCG01000667.1 GCA_003533825.1 Phycisphaerales bacterium | reverse complement strand
GGCCTTTACGGACTCTCCTGTAAACCTCAATACGGCTTAATCCTAACAGCTCAGCTAATTGTGGTATTGTTATATACTTTTCATTAACCATATATTCTGCCCGGAGTTATAGTGTTACTTAATAATATTTTAGTAACATTGGTTACGTACTTTATATGAAGTAACAACAATATCGGCGGAATTCAAGTACAAAATCTCAGAAATTCAGTATCTTTATTCAAACAATTCTTTGACATTGGCCGATATTCTTTGTATGCTTAATGTAGTGATAATGTAATTAGAATATCACTAAGCAGTGATTTAATATTTTAGGGTTGGAATATGGATGCAACAACTATACAAGTTCGCTTAGATAAAAAGACCAAAAGCCAAGCACAGAAGGTATTTAAGGTGCTTGATATATCCATGTCCGAAGCTATCAAGCTTTTCCTCCGGCAGGTTGCCCTTCAGAGAGGCATCCCTTTTGAATTGAAACTTCCTAATGAAGCTACTTTACACGCCGTAGGACAGTTAGATTCTGGCAAGGGTGTTACTTTCAACAGTGCAGATGAACTATTCGAGGATTTGGAGAATTGAGAGTAACACGTTCAAGTAAGTTTAAGAAAGACTACAAATTAGGACACTACCCACAGATGCAACCGTATTTGCCTAAGGTTTAGGCATATTTGTCCGCATATCCTGCTGCTGATTTAATCCCGGAAGTTAGCATCGGGTGATATCAACGAATGCTTGCTTATTTAATTCCGTAAAGATGCACGTCCCAGGGGTCGAAGGTGTCTTGGAAAACGCCGTTTTTTACAGGGATTATCCGGTTTTCACCTATTACTTCTACGGTTTTTATGCTATCGGGATTTTGCAGGGTGAATGTCGCCGTTGTTTTGTCGCCCCGCATTCCGACGGCGAAAAGGTAAGTCGCGCCGTCGTGCTTTTTGACCATCATTGCGATAGGTACGGCCTGGTTGCTCGATGAAACGCTTGCTGCGGACTTGATCGTCGGGCTGTTCAGGATGGGTGCGAGCCCGGTTATCTGGCGGTTTATCTCGGTTACCGCCGAGAGCATCTCGGCATCATGCAGGAGCGATGATTCGTCGAACTTCGGCTCCCATTCGTGGACGAAGTAGATAAGCCCCATCGAGCCGTGGATGATTGACATCCAGACCTCGCATTTGACCTGTTGCGGCGTGGCTTTGGTCTCTGGATTGTTGATCCGGGTACATTCGATGCAGTTCCAGACCACTTTTTCGCCGTCGGCCCATTTTGTGAGCCGCTCGACGCCTTTTGCGACGAACCAGAGATTTCCTGCAACATCCGGATGTGAGTGAACGGCGGGATAGATATCGAACGAGGCAATATCGCAGCCCTTGATATATTCGGGGTAATCTTCCGGGTGGTTGGTCCGAACACCCCGCCCGTGCCAGCCGTCCCAGGCCACGCCCTGGCCGAGATTGAGCAGCACCGGACGAGTTGGATCGGTTTTTTGAATCTTATTATAATCATCGATTATCTTTTTGGGCAAAATCGGTGGGCCATAACCTTTACCACGTCCTAAAGATTGTGCGTTGTCCGGCTCATCGCCGTGCATCCAGCCAATAATCGTCGGGTTGTCTACATGCTTAAGAGCCGTCTTATTTTGATGACAAACGACTTTCATGCCGGCCTGTTTCAGCTCTGCAAGCTGCTCTTCCGTCGGCCCCCTCCAGAGCGCAACGTAGGTGTTAATCCCGGCCTGCCTGTATCTGTTCGCATTTCTCGGGTTTTGCAGCCAGACGGCTATCGGGAAAAAATCGGCGCTATGAGGCGGCCCGTTCTCCCATTGGGCATAAGGATTTGCCGGGGCATTTGCCCCAAGGCCGGCATTAATAACGGATAAGAGAATGATAAAACAGCTTCCAAGAGTCATAATCGGTTCCTTCAATAATGCTGTTTCTCAGATACAAAAGGCCATTTAGGGCAAAATAACAGGAAAGCTGAAACATAGCAAATAAAAGCCAAATATTAACTTCCACGCCATGGCCATATCATGGTAAATTTCTGAGATAAGGCTTGATTAACGGAGCTATCAGTATTAAAATCTATACTTTTGCTTCATACTACTTAGTAAACAAGAGGCTGAAATTGAAAGGAGCTTCAACGATGCAAAAGTCCATATCAACATTGATACGTTTGTTTCCTGTCTTTTTATTATCCTCCTGCCTGTTATTACCGGCCCAGGTGACTCTGGGCGAACCTCTGGCGAGAATCACAGTTGATGCGGGCGATTACATTCGCGTTGATACTCCTGTGTCGGTCGATCTCAGCGGTGTGCCGTTTGGTTTGCCGGATGATAAGCCGAGTTTGGTTGAAATCAAGGGTAATCGGCGTGTCCCGGTGCCGGTTCAGCTCGAACCGGGCAGTCCGCCCCGACTGTGGTGGATTCTCTCGGGCGAGACGCCGGTTGGCGCTAGGCGGGTTTATGAACTCAGTCGAAGCTCCGCAAGTGTAAGCGAAGAGCCCGGCGTGCAGGCGGTAAAGGACGACTCTATCCTTGTCTTACGAAAAGGCAAACAGCAGATATTGCAATATAATCATGCGATTGTACCAGCGCCGGAAGGGCAGAGCAAATTATATGATCGCGGCGGATTTATTCATCCTTTATGGTCACCGTCCGGTTCGGTACTGACGAACATCCATCCCAAAGACCATTATCATCACATAGGAATCTGGATGCCCTGGACCAAGACCAAATTCGAGGGCAAGGCGGTCGACTTCTGGAACCTTAAATCGGGCCAGGGTACGGTTCGTTTTAACCGTTTTCTTTCTACGCCGAGCGGGGCAGTTTACGGCGGCTTTCAGGCGGAGCAGGATCATGTTGCTCTGCAGACCTCTTCGGGTGAGAAAGTCGTTCTTAAGGAAGTATGGGATGTGCGTGTTTATAACGTCGGCGGTCCTGATAAGGGCTACTGGATTTGGGATTTCGTCTCGTCCCAGCGTTGCGTTGCGGATAGTCCATTGCTGCTGGAAAAGTATCGCTACGGCGGTTTTGGCTTTCGCGCTACCGGCGACTGGAAGGGCGAAACGGCGGCATACCTGACCAGCGAGGGCAAGACACGCAAGGACGGCCACGCTACACGGGCTCGATGGTGCGATACGGCGGGAGTCTCCGACGGCAAATGGAAGGGCATTACCTTCTTCAGCAATCCGCAGAATTTTCGCCACCCCGAGGCGATGCGAATCTGGCCCGGATTCGATCAAGAGGTGTTCTTCAACTGGGCTCCTGAGCAAACCGGCGATTTCGAGATGAAACCCGGCCGGGACCATAAATTCCGGTATCGTATGTTCGTACACGAGGGAAAGATTGATATGGATAAGACCGAGCAGCTCTGGAACGATTATGCTCATCCCCCGAAGATTGAGATTGAGACGGCCGATTCCGGTGATGCTGTTATGTTGTACGGCGGGGCGGACTTCTCGCATTGGACAACCGGAAGCGATAAGAAAATCGGCTGGGCGCGCGTTGGTAATGCCATGAAGATTGTGCCGGGCAGCGGCAGCATAATGACAAAGCAGGACTTTACCGATTTCAGGATGCATATAGAATTCAAAACGCCTCAATTGCCGCCGAACGTCAGAGGTCAGGGTCGCGGCAACAGCGGAGTCTATATTCAGCGACGGTATGAGGTTCAGATTCTGGATTCCTTCGGTATGGAGCCTAAGTACAACGAATGCGGATCGCTTTACAGATTCAGACCCCCGGATCAGAATGTTTGCAGAATGCCGGGCCGTTGGCAGAGCTACGATATTATCTTCCATGCGGCGAAGTTTGACGGCAACGAAAGGGTTAAAAATGCTCACATTACCGTGTGGCACAACGGCGTTTTGATTCACAATAACGTAGCGCTGGAAAACAAAACCGGCGCCGGTCGGCCGGAAGGACCCCTGCCGGGACCGATACTGCTGCAGGAGCACGGCAATGAAGGATGGTTCCGAAATATCTGGATTGAACCTTTGTGAGAAAGGCCGGGAATGTGAAAAGCGCAAATTGGGTTGTCATGGGCCTTTCAGAAACGATTTTTTTTTCGTGGGGAAATGATTGATTATTAGCTACCCCGAGTTATAATTTACGGGTTATTTTTGGAGTTTTCGAAAAGGATATATTTTGTTTGCTTTTGGGTGTAAGCATTGTTGCAATAAGCTGTTATAGTAATTTTGCTCAACAGGAGGAAATCTTTAGAAGAAAACGTACATAGGCGTTTTTTTCGTTTCGCACCGTCTATGTTATTAGAAGCCTTAAACAAATTTTCGGATTAAGGAGAATTACAAATGGCAAGACCTGTAACACTTTTTACCGGCCAGTGGGCGGATTTACCACTGGAAGAATTAGCAAAGAAGGCGGCAAGCTGGGGCTACGTCGGACTGGAATTAGCCTGCTGGGGCGACCACTTCGAGGTGGATAAGGCTCTTGAAGATGACGGCTACTGCAAGGCCAAACGCGCTCAGCTTAAGAAACACGGCCTTGAGGTATTCGCTATCTCGAACCATCTTGTAGGCCAGGCTATCTGTGACAATATCGATGGACGTCACAAGGCAATTTTGCCCGAGGATGTCTGGGGCGACGGCGATCCTGAAGGCGTTCGCAAGCGCGCCGCCGAAGCGATGATCAAAGCAGCCAAAGCTGCCAAGAAGCTCGGCGTCAAGGTCGTTAACGGTTTTACCGGCAGCTCGATCTGGCATCTGCTGTACTCGTTCCCGCCGGCCTCGCCGGACATGATCGAGGCGGGCTACGCCGATTTCGCAAAGCGATTCAAGCCCATCCTCGATGCTTTTAAGGCTGAGGGCGTAAAGTTTGCCCTGGAAGTGCACCCGACGGAGATTGCATTTGATATCGCCTCGGCGCAGCGGGCAATCGATGCCGTAAAAGGGCATGAATGCTTCGGCTTCAATTACGATCCCAGCCATCTCGGCTACCAGGGCGTGGACTACGTCAAGTTTATCCGCACTTTCAGCGACCGTATTTTCCACGCTCACATGAAGGATGTCTGGTGGGGTCACGGAGACGGCACAGTTGGTGTCTTCGGCGGGCATACCGAATTTGCCGACCCGCGCCGCTACTGGGACTTCCGCTCGATCGGC
>DQCG01000682.1:2582-8974 GCA_003533825.1 Phycisphaerales bacterium | reverse complement strand
GACAAAACGAGAGAAACTTTGATAGGATGTATGTTATCGGAGCTTGTGGGTTTTACTCGTATTCTTGTGGCTGATTTTACTGAATTGGCGCCCCGGCGAAAGAGGGCGGGGCCAAATCCTGAGATATTATATTGTACGGATAACAATTCTCGGTCGATAGGAGTTTTTGAGAAGTTTACCTGGTCGGGATTCGTGTTAAATGACAGTTATTTTAACCATTTAATAGGGAGGACTATTATGTGTAGAAAATTCATCTATTCAGTTTCATTTATTATGATGCTGGCCTTGATGTGTGGCGTTGGCCGGGCTGATGTGACCGTTGCCGAAGATCTGCTGGTCGATTTGAGGGCCGAGGAACTTCCGTATGGCGATGGGATCGCAACCTGGCCGAACCATGGTTCACTTGGGGACTTTACGGCAAGTGGTTCCCCCCTTATTGAGGACGTTGACGGGATGAAAGCCGTGACATTCGATGGTACCTGCTGGTTCGGTGGGCCGTCATCGGCGCCTGGCATCGAAGGTGCCGGCACCCGCTCGGTCGAAGTGTGGGCGTACAATCCATCAGTGTCTGACTCTGAAGAAACGATGCTCTCCTGGGCTCAACGTGGCGGCCCGGATGGCTCCAACATGTCTTTCAACTATTGCAGCCACGCCCAATGGGGTTCGATGGCACACTGGGGTGGTGGCACGCACGACATGGGCTGGTGGGGTGACCACTCGCCCGCACCTGCTGCCAACTCATGGTGGCATTTGGCCTATACCTATGATGGCACCGTCGCCCGCATCTATGTCAATGGCGTGGAAGAGAGCGTCAGGGATCCGATTGCTTTAGATACATACGGAGGCAATACCATCAGGGTTGCTACTCAGGCTGACACAACCGGTGCGAATGCGGATACTGCATTCAATTTTACCGGCTCCATTGCCGCGGTGCGTATTCACGATGGTGTTCTTAGTCCAGCGGATATTCAGAGAAACTTCAAGCTGGGGCGGATCAAGGCCTGGAATCCGATTCCTGCCGATGGTGCTCTCCTTCCGGATACATGGGCGAGCCTGAGCTGGTCGCCGGGAGGTTTTGCAGTTTCACACGATGTTTACTTCGATGATAATTTTGAGGATGTGGACGCCGGCACCGGAGATGCGTTCCGCGGCAACCAGGCTTCGCCGTTTTTCGTTGTTGGTTTTCCCGGATATCCTTTTGCGGATGGTCTTGTTCCGGGGACAACCTATTACTGGCGGGTCGACGAGGTCAATGACCTGCATCCGGACAGCCCGTGGCGGGGCAATGTCTGGAATTTTACAGTCCCGCCAAAGAAGGCTTATAATCCCGTCCCATCCGACAAAGCGAAGTATATAGATACGAATGTGACTCTTACCTGGACATCGGGATTCGGCGCGAAATTGCATACTGTATACTTCGGCGAAGATTTTGATACGGTAAGCAATGCGGCCGGAGGTGCTCCCGGAGGACTTGCGACCTATACTCCGGGAGAACTCGAGCTGGATAAGGTCTATTATTGGCGGGTCGATGAACTCGACGGTGTCAATACATACAAAGGTGATGTCTGGAGTTTCAAAACAATACCGGTCATTTCTGTGACCGATCCGAATCTGATGGGCTGGTGGAAATTCGACGAAGGTGCTGGTGAGCTTGCCCTGGATTGGTCGGGTCACGGCAATCATGCCACGCTATTGGGAGGCCCGGCTTGGTCGGCCGGTTATGACGGCGACGCGCTGAAGCTCGACGGCGCCGATGACTATGCAGTTCTGCCAATCGGCGGGCTTATCAGCTCGATGTCGAGTGCGACTTTCACTACGTGGGTGAATTTCTCCGGTATTGGCGGTGCTTGGCAGCGAATTTTCGATTTCGGCAGCGGGACGGGAACTTATATATTCCTGTGTCCGCGAACCGGGACAGGCGGCCCTCTTCGCCTGGCCATCACGACCGGCGGGGGAGGCGGGGAGTCTCTTATAGATTCGCCCAATACGCTTCCCACCGGCTGGCACCACGTGGCCGCGGTCGTTAAATCCGGGAACATGCAGATTTACCTTGATGGCGCGGTGACTGCCAGCGGTTCAACGGCTTTGGTACCGAGCGATCTTGGCCAGACGGGCAGCAACTGGCTCGGCAGGTCGCAGTACGCCGCAGACGGATACTTCAACGGCTCTCTGGATGATTTCCGCATCTACGACTATGCATTGTCGGCCGAAGAAATTGCCAAGACGATGAGAGGCGACCCGCTTCTTGCCTGGGATGCGAAACCGGCCGACGGCACAACTCCGGATGTCGGGGTGGCATTGCCTTTGAGCTGGTCGGCTGGAGAGAGGGCGTCCGAGCACGATGTATATTTCGGCACCGATGCAGATGCCGTCGATAATGCCGATACCTCAACGACGGAAATATATCGGGGTCGCCAGGCAGCGACCAGCTATACGCCCCCCGAAGGTGTTGAGTGGGGCGGCGGGCCATACTACTGGCGGATCGATGAGTATAATACCGACGGCACGATAAGCAGAGGCAGGGTCTGGAGCTTTACTGTGGCCGATTTCATTCTTGTGGACGATTTCGAGTCCTACGATGCCGGCGACAACCAGATATGGTACGCTTGGCACGATGGTCTTGGCTACGGCGCGCCGGGTACCGAGCCTTACTTTGCCGGCAACGGCACCGGTGCGGCCGTTGGCGACGAAACCACTCTTTCTTATACCGAGGAGAGCATCGTTCACGACGGCAGCCAGTCGATGCCGCTTGCTTACGACAACAACAAGCAGGGCTACTCGAAGTATTCGGAGGTGGAATTCAAGCTGACCGCTCTGCGCGACTGGACCGAAGAAGGCGTTACGGAATTGTCGCTGTGGTTCAGAGGCTACCCGGCATCTGTCGGCAGCTTCGTCGAAAGTCCGGCCGGTACCTACACGATGACGGGCTCCGGCGCCGATATCTGGAATCAGTCCGACCAGTTCCACTATGCTTCCAGAACCCTCACCGGTCCCGGCTCGATCGCAACAAGAGTCGAAAGCCTGACCAATACTAACTCCTCTGCCAAAGCGGCGGTGATGATTCGCGAGACGCTGGCTCCGGATTCCAAGTATTCGCTTGTAGCTCTCACGCCCGGCAACGGCGTAATAGCCGAGTATCGAGCTGAGACGGGCGAAAATTCCCAGCAGACAGCTTCGCTAACCGGTATCGTCGCTCCGTACTGGGTCAAGATAGAGCGCGACCTGGCCGGTAATTTAACAGCGTACAGTTCGGCCAACGGTTCTACGTGGCAGATGCTCGGCCAGCCGATACCATTCCAAATGGGCTCGAATGCCTATGTCGGATTGGCTGTGACAGCTCACAACGCGGCAGCAACGTGTGAGGCTAAATTCTCCAACGTTACGATTGCCGGTAACCCCGGCGCTATTTGGACCAATCAGGATGTCGGCATACAAAGCAATGATGCAGAGCCGCTATATGTGGCTGTAGCTAACGCCGCCGGTGATCCTGTTGAAGTAGTCCATGATAATCCTGATGCGGCATTGATTGACACCTGGACGGAGTGGGTAATTCCTCTGCAAACATTCGCAGATCAGGGCATCGACCTTGCCGACGTCGATAAAATCGCTATTGGGCTGGGGACCAGAGGCAATACGACGCCGGGCGGTGCGGGTAAGATGTTTATAGACGACATCCGTCTGTATCGGTCGAGAACAGTCGTCGAGTAGCAGAGTAGTTTTTTTGATTGATATGAAGTGACGTTAGTTCGGGGCCTATACCAACTGATTTGGTATAGGCCCCTTCATAATTATGTGCGAATCCAAAAGAGCCTGAAAAAGTCTTCACGTAACCAAATAAAAACCTGGTTGAAACGCGTGTCTGAATATAGAATTGATGCCGGTTATTAGATATATTTTTGCTTTTGTGTTTTACGAAGGCTTAGAATGAAAGTCATAAGCAAAATTGTATTCGTCATTTTCATGTTTGTTATATCGTGTCCAGTTATTGGAGACATGCCGCTGGATGAAGTTCTCGTTTTTCGCGGGGCTAGTGATGCATCTGCTGCCGTGTCGGTTAGTGAGGATATGTTTATCGTGGCCGACGATGAGAACAATATATTGAGGATTTACGATACAGGTAAAGCCGGGAAACCTGCTGGTTCATACGACGTGACTGCGTTCCTTGGAATTGTGCCGGACCATCCCGAGGCGGATATCGAGGCCGCTACGATAGTTGGTCGACGTATCTACTGGATTACATCTCACGGTAGAAACAAAGATGGTAAGCTCAGACCCAACCGGTACCGATTTTTCGCTACAGATATGTTCGTTAACAACCGAGGTGTAAAATTATTTCCGGCAGGTAAGCCGTATAAGAACCTGGTTCATGAGCTTTTGAAAACTAATGCCGCCCACCGACTCGGATTGGATAAAGCGACCCGATTTGGCGAGGACTTAAAGAAAAAGGACAGAGAGAAGCTCGCACCGAAAGATGAGGGTCTTAATATCGAGGGGCTTTGCGCATCGGCCGGTGGCGGGATACTCTATATCGGCCTTAGAAATCCACGCCCCAAAGACAAGCCGGGTGGTCGTGCAAAAGCGATTGCTATCCCTTTTCGTAATCCGGACCGGGTGATTGAGAATGGCGAGGCACCGGTCTTCGGCGAGCCGATGTTGTGGGATTTCAAAGGTCTCGGGATAAGAAGCATGGAGTATTCCCAATTTCACAAGACCTGCTTTATTATTGCCGGCGGTCCTGATGAGGATAAGGGATTCGCTTTGTATCGCTGGTCTGGAAAGCCGGAATCTCCGCCGGAACTGGAGTATGAGCTGAACCTGGGAAAAAGCAAATTCAGTCCCGAGGCATTGATACCGTTCGAGAAATCGGGGCGGCTGTTGATGCTCAGCGACGATGGGAGCCTGGTTGTCAAGGTTGCCGGCGCGTGGGAGTGTCTGGAAGGTGAATATCGCAAAGACGGCACAACCCAGAATAAATACCTGGCTAATCCCGGCAGGAAATCCTTTCGCGGGATATGGCTGGAATTAAAGGACCAATAGCCGGCTTGGGCGATTAACCTTCTAATATTTCGATATCATCCATAGTTCCGAGCAGGTCATCGGCCAGAGTCAGGAATGGCAGTTTTTTCGGATTGTGGCCGAGCAATTCGCTGCCCACAGTATCGACTGCTACCGGATCGAAGCCGGCCAGGATTAGCCCGATGTTCTTATGTTTGCCCGCCAGGTGCATCCCCTTTAGAGCAACTGAAGCATCCACTATCGACAAATCCGGCTTTTTGTATGAGCAGATATCTACCACGGATTTATCCGTTGAGGGGCTGTGCAGCTTGGCTTTGTTCCACGAGCCGGCATAAAATTTACCCGGCGCGATACCGAACATATTCTTCATTGCGATAGTAGTCTTAGTAAAGCTGTGATCCTTTAATACGGGCAGCGAAATGATGAAAGCCTGCTGCGCAGCACGGGGCATATGAAAAAGTTTCAATTGTAAAGCATTATTATTTTGACAAATGGTAGTTTCGGCTTCGTTAAAGTCGATCAGTTCCAGGCCGTATTTTTTGGCCATGTCCGTGTATCCGAGGGCAGCGAAGACTTCCGGAGTTGTCCCGGTTCCGCAGCCCTCGCCGATAGCGATTTTGGCTTCTGTGTGGGCTTTACAGTATTGATATACCGCCTCGGTTGCGGCAACACTTGTTGTTACCGGCGGCGGCGAAGAATTCGTGAGGTTCGGCTTTATGATAATCAGACCTTTTTTAGGCAGCACGGAACCAGCCCCAATCAAATCCAGCGATCTGGTTATGCTGGTCCTATAATTGACAAATTTTACCTTGGCAACCTGGCTCATTAGTGCCTTTTAATCCTGTATTTCGTTGTTTTGAATAAAATAATCCGGAGATAAACCTTGACTGTCAAGAATTTTTGAGTAAATTTATACATCCTTGTAAGAGAAGAGGAGGTGGTGGGGTAAAAATTGGTACCTGTTTTGTGGAGATGAACATGATAGAAGTCAAAGAACTTCGGCGTAGTTTCGGGCCTGTCGTCGCTGTTGACGGCATATCGTTAAATGTTGAAAAAGGAGAGGTCCTGGGCCTTCTCGGGCCTAACGGGGCCGGCAAAACGACCGCTATGCGCATTCTGGCCTGCTTTCTGAAGCCTGACAGCGGGACGGCGACCATTTGCGGGCACGATATTTTGCAGAATTCCATTGATGTCAGAAAGTCGCTCGGATACCTGGCTGAAAACGTGCCGGCATATAACGAAATGACTGTAGGGGGCTTCCTGAACTTCATTTGTGACGTCAGAGATATCAGAGGCAAGGCGCGCAAGCAGACGCTCGATAGAATCGTCCCGATGTGTTCGATCGATTCGGTTTATCATCAGAGTATCGAGACCTT
>DQCG01000682.1:1646-2493 GCA_003533825.1 Phycisphaerales bacterium | reverse complement strand
ATCTCGACCCACATTCTCGAAGAAGTGGAGGCCATCTGCTCGAGAACGATAATCATAGCAAAAGGCCGGATACTGGTAGACTCGACACCTGACAAGTTGAAAGAGCAGTACCAGTGCAGTCTTGATTCGGTATTTCGCAGAATTACCAGGACAAAAAGTGCATAGTGGTTATGAGTAATCGGTATGCTGTTGCACTTGTGCTGAGGAGTAACATTATGAATAGTTTTATGGCTGTATTCAAAAGAGAGTTGAAAAGTTATTTTACGACGCCTCTTGCGTATGTGTTTCTCGTCATCTTCTTGTTTTTCTCAGGATACCTGACGTTCAAACAAGGATTTTACGAGATGCGGCAGGCGGATATGAGAGCGTTTTTTATGAACCTGCCGCTGCTGTTTGTTTTTATGGTGCCTTCGACGGCGATGCGCATCTGGGCCGAAGAACGAAAGGTCGGTTCGATCGAGCTTCTGTTTACTCTGCCGATCACGATAAGACAGGCTGTCTTAGGCAAATTCTTTGCGGCTTGGCTGTTCCTGGTGATTGCATTGGCGCTGACGTTTCCGATGGTTATCACAATCAGTTACCTTGGTGAGCCGGACGTCGGCTTGATTATTACCGGCTACCTGGGCAGCGTGCTGATGGCGGGGGGATTTCTTGCGATCGGCTGTTTCTTTTCGGCGGTAAGCAAGAACCAGGTCATCAGTTTCGTTCTGTCCGTGGTTGCCTGTGCCGTGCTTGTTTTCGCCGGGATGCCGTCGACGCTAAGTTACTTCTCGACGTTCTTGCCTGCCGGTTTGGTCTCGGCGATAGAAAGCATGAGCTTTCAGAAACACTTCGAGTCGATCCAGAG
>DQCG01000682.1:595-1573 GCA_003533825.1 Phycisphaerales bacterium | reverse complement strand
TTTGGGAGCGGGCTTTGTTCTTGTGATTATCTTCTCTGCCATCAGTATCTGCCAGAACATCGGGGAGCCTTTGAAGATTGATATTACCGACCAAGGGCTCTACACGCTATCGGATGGGACAAAGGCGATTTTGGCCAAGCTTAACCAGCCGATTCGGGCCAGGCTTTACTATGCAAAAACCGCCGCTCTGAAAGGGCCGGACCAGATTCGATTCTTCAATAATTATTACGAGTTTGTCAGGGCCCTGCTGGAAGAATATGTCACGACGTCTAAAGGGATGGTCGAACTGGAGGTTATAGACCCGAGGCCGTTCACTGATGACGAGGAACAGGCATTGAAGTACGGCCTGCGGCGGTTCCCGATTACCGAAGAGGAAAGCTTTTTCTTCGGCCTGGTGGTGCAGACGCAATTTGGAGTGGAAAAGTCGATCCCGTTTTTCTCGCCGGAGCGGCAGAATTTTCTCGAATATGATATAAGCTACCTGATCGATACGGCGGTGACCCGGCAGAAAAAGAAGATAGGCGTTTTGAGTTCCCTGTCGGTTATGGGTGACGATGTTTCGGGTTATATGGCTCAAATGATGATGAGGCAGGGTCAGCAGCCGAAACCGGCCTGGACCTTTGTCGAACAATTGCGCAAGCAGTATGAAGTCAAAACGGTTGCTACGGATGTAAATGATATCAATGATGTCGATATTCTGCTCGTTATTCACCCAAAGAACCTGCCGGAGAAAACGTTGTTTGCGATTGACCAGTATGTACTCAAAGGCGGCAGGACGATTGTCTGTGTGGATCCTCACTCCTTTGCAGACAGACCCCCGCAGATGCAGATGCAAATGCAGATGCAGCATGACAGCAGTTCAGATTTGAACTCGCTTTTACGGACATGGGGTCTTGAAATGCCGGCTCAAACGTTTGCAGGGGACAGGAGCCTGGCATCTCTGGCCGCCATCCGCGCCAACCAGAGGCCGGAAAAAAT
>DQCG01000682.1:217-498 GCA_003533825.1 Phycisphaerales bacterium | reverse complement strand
AAAGAAATAGCTGAGCCGAATGAAGCTGATAATAGCGATCAAAATATTAAACGAATGCCGATTATTACAACTACGAACAGGGGCGGCACATTTACTATAAGTAATCAATACGAGCTGATGATTCTGGATGGGCCGGGCTTAATGCGAAAATTCGCCGACGGAACCGAGCCGGTGGCGATGGGTTATGTAATAACGGGACGTCTTAAGAGCAGTTTTCCCAACGGTATCGAGATTGAAATCGAGTCTCCGGATCCGAACGATCCGAATGAGACCGTGACAAC
>DQCG01000682.1:0-137 GCA_003533825.1 Phycisphaerales bacterium | reverse complement strand
GATTTTATCAGCGATAATATGGCGTACCAGAATTCTTTCTTTGGAAAAGTGGTTGTTGGCGACAATTCGACTTTGATGTTGAATGCAATCGACGATTTGGGCGGTTCGAGCGATCTGGTTTCCATCAGGTCCAGAGG
>DQCG01000587.1 GCA_003533825.1 Phycisphaerales bacterium | reverse complement strand
TACGGTATGCAGCAGACGCCGTATCTCTATAACGGCTGCAATCTGAACGAGAACAATTTCGTCTCGATGTATCGCTGGCATCTCCCCGACCCGATTTGGTGGCAGAAGGAATGCCGTATCACAATCCAGCAGATAGCCTGGAAGCAGGGCCTGGTCGAGACGCAGGACGACTGGTCGAGCGCGACGTTCTGGTACGAGCCGGTGCCAAGCGCTGCTCTGCCGGAAATGCCTGACGTCACGCTAAGGACGGTCAATATCTGGTCCGACCCGAAGGGCATTGTCAAACTCTTTAACGGCAAGGACCTGACCGGCTGGGAAACCAGCGGCAATGCCAAGTGGGCCGTACAGGATGGAATGCTCGTCGGAACGCAGGGCGAGAACAACGCCCCGGGCGATTTGTTTACCAAAACAAGTTACAAAGACTTCGTGGCAACCCTCACCTATCGAACCGAGTGGCCATGTAACAGCGGCCTGTGGTTCCGATTCCAGTCGCCACAAAAGGCATACCAGGCGGATGTCCTCGAATACAAGAATCCGTTGGCCTGGTCCGGCACGCTTTACTGCCCCGGCAAGCTTTTTCTTGCGATCAACGAGGACAAGAACATCGTGAACCGTGACGACTGGAACACGATAATAGTGCGGGCCAGGGGCGACCACATTCAGGTATGGCTTAACGGCCGGAAAACAGCCGACGTACACGACGATACTACCGATTCCGGAAAGCTGGGATTCCAGGTCCACCCCGGAGCGCAGTTCGGACCGATGAAAATTATCGTACGCGAATTAACGCTAAGGCCGCTTTAAGCAATCAAGCTGACGGTTCCGTTGGAACCTCTTCCTGGATGTACTCTTTCGGCTTGTACCAGCGGGCGAGCGGTATAAATAGTACGCTTGTCACCAGCATAGAGATTACGAAGAACCAGTAATAACTGGCTCCCGGTAACTTGCTTGTGCCATCCTCGTTCTTAATGACGTCATTAACAACACCTGCAAACATGTTTCCAAGAGAAATAGCGAGAAGTTCGATCGACTGGAGCATGGACTTCATTTTCTTGGGAGCCTGAGTATAAGCGAATTCTATCGCTGTGATAGAAACCATGATCTCTGCACTCGTCAAAAAGATATACGCAACGAATTGCCACCCTATGGATGGCTGGTTACCAATTTCAAGCTGGGTTTCGATCCATACGGGCACGAGGAAACTTCCTGCCGTGAGGAACATGCCAATACCGATCTTTCGCAGGGGAGTTAGTTTCCAGAGTCGGTTGAGGGCGGGGTAGATAAAGTACGAAAATAACGGGATCAGAATCATGATGAGGACCGGATTGGCCGATTGCATTTGAGCCGGCAGCCAATCCTTGCCGAGCCAACTAAGATTCATCTTCTTGGCCTGGAGCACCCAGGCCGATTCCGACTGATAGAACAGAGCGAAGAACATGGATATAAACACAAAGATCGGTAAAAGCCTGCGTAACGCGCTAACTCCATCCTTGTCGAGCATTTCCCGCCAGCCTGTTTTGCCGGCCGGGGGGATGTGCACAAGCTTATATCGACCTATCCAGTAGGAAAACATCGCCAAAAACATGAAAGCCCCCGGAACACCGAATCCGACTGCCGGACCGTGCTTTTCGAGCAAATCCGGACACTTGTACATCGAAATGGCGGCGCCAAGATTGACCGAGAAATAAAACCAGCCATAAACCTTCGTTATCAAGTGACTATTGGATGCCCCGAACTGATCTCCCACGTTGGCCGACAGGCACGGCTTGATCGTACCCGAAGCTATTGCTATTAGCATCAGTCCGGCAGTCAATCCGAGTCTGGTATGGTCTAATACAAGGATAGCAAATCCCGCGCAATAGACCAACGAGAACCAGATGATGGTTTTGTACTTGCCCAGCCATAAATCGGAAATTATCGCTCCGATCAGCGGCATGAAATAGACCGCGGCAGTAAAGTAGTGGAACCACGCTTTAGCGGGTTCATCTGCCATAACATCCAGCGCGCCATTTGCTCCCACCAGATGCCTTGTCATGAACACCACCAGTATAGAACTCATGCCGTAAAAGGCAAAGCGTTCAGTTGCTTCAGTAGTGAGGATGGAGGGAATGCCGGCGGGCATCTTCTTCGACGGTATTGGTGCTGTCAGGTATTTGTTTTTAGCCATAATCGGGTATATTACTTAGGTTATCGTCCAATTTCAAAGAAGAAATTTCAGAACCTTAAAAATAGATCAAGATAACATCCGGACAATTCCAGAACCTGCTTGAATTCTAAAGTCAGACCTGATAATATCCTGCGTCAAGAGAGGTGTAGGTGACAAAATGGCAACATGACATTAGATTAGGAGTATGAAACAATGAAAACACTATTGATCCTGATTATGATGTTGACGGCAGGTATTTTCCTTTTCGGCTGTGCGCCCAAGGCAAAGCAGAATGATTTAGAAGGATTCATTGCAGCACATGTGAAAAAGGTCAAACCGCCGGCGAAGCAGCAGAGTCTCGCCTGGTGGGATGCGGCAACTACCGGCAAATCCGAGGATTACGAAAGAGCCAGCAGCCTGACGCTGAAGATTCGCCGGATTTACAGTAATCCTCAGGAATTTGCATTGCTCAAAGATTGGAAAGAATCCGGCCAGGTCAAGGATGCACTGTCCGCCCGGCAGTTGGATGTGCTGTACAGAAGCTATCTTGGAAACCAGATAGAGCCGGAGATGCTCAAGACAATCGTGGATTTAAGTTCGGAAATCGAGGAGAACTTCAGCACTTTCCGAGGTACTATCCGGGGAGAAAAGGTCACCGACAATAAAATTAAGGAAATCCTGAAAAGCCAGACAAACTCGGACGAGAGAAAGCAGGCGTGGCTGGCCGGCAAACAAGTCGGGACGGCGGTTGCAGAAGACCTTATCCGGCTGGTCAAACTGCGCAACCAGGTCGCGAAGAATCTGGGTTTCGAGAATTATCATACAATGTCTCTTACCATCGGCGAGCAGGACGTCGATGAGCTGGATAAGATATTTGCCGAGCTTTATGAATTGACAAACGAGCCTTTTGCCGTACTGAAGGCCGAACTCGACGAAAAACTTGCGGCCAACTGCGGCATCGAAGTTTCACAGCTCATGCCGTGGCATTACCACGATCCGTTCTTCCAGGAAACGCCCATGGTCTATGATCTGGACCTGGATGTGTACTACAAGGACAAAGATGTCAAGGAGCTGGCGGCCGGCTTTTACGCGGGAATCGGACTCGACGTTCAATCGGTGCTTGCCAAAAGCGACCTGTACGAGCGTGAGGGCAAAAATCCACATGCTTTCTGCACGGATATTGACAAGGAAGGTGACGTGCGGATACTTTGCAATATCAAGAACAACGAGTCGTGGATGGAAACAACTCTGCACGAGCTCGGTCACGCCGTATATGATAAATATCACGATCCCGAAGTGCCGTATTTGCTGCGCGAGCCGGCCCATGCTTTTACTACTGAGGCGATTGCAATGTTTTTCGGCCGGCTGAGTCGCAATCCGGCATGGATGCAGCAGATGCTCAACCTTTCTGACCGGCAGCGCCAAGAGATTGAAAAGGTCAGCGACAAGTATATGCAGCTAAAACAGCTTATTTTCGCTCGCTGGGCGATGGTAATGTATCAATTTGAAAGACAGCTTTATGCCAATCCGAACCAGGATTTGAATTCGTTGTGGTGGCGATTGGTCGAGAAATACCAGCTCGTCAGGAAACCGGAAGGCCGTAACGCGCCCGACTGGGCGGCAAAGATACACTTCGCCGTCGCCCCTTGCTACTATCATAACTATATGCTGGGCGAGCTGCTGGCCTCCCAACTGCATAACCATATTGTATATCAGATAATGTTACGAGACTCGGATGAAAATGTGGGCTACGTCGGTCATCGCAATACCGGTCTATTCCTGACAAAGGAAGTCTTTAATGTTGGCGCGGTTTATCACTGGAACGAGATGATCGAACGTGCTACAGGCGAGCCGCTGACACCGAAATACTTTGTCAGGCAGTTTGTAAATGACGTCGGGAGTTCTTCGACATGCGTCGGAAGCGGGCTCGGCAATTGCTATTTTCTTACTATATGAATAGGTGAGCTATGGATTCACAAGGACGGTCATTACCTGAAATCACAGTCAAGGCACTTATTTTAGGCGTCGTGCTTTCTATGATCTTAGCGGCGGCAAACGCTTATCTGGGATTGTTCGCCGGGATGACGGTCTCGGCTTCGATACCGGCGGCGGTCATCTCGATGGGCGTGTTGCGGCTGTTTCGAAAGAGCAACATCCTGGAGAACAATATCGTACAGACGGCGGCCTCGGCGGGAGAATCTCTGGCCGCCGGCGTGATTTTCACGCTGCCGGCACTGGTCATCATGGGTTTCTGGGAGGATTTTAACTTTTTCTGGATCGCGATTATCGCCGGCTTCGGCGGCACTCTCGGTGTGCTTTTTACCATCCCGCTCAGACGCTCGCTCATTGTCGAAGGTGACTTGAAGTTCCCCGAAGGAATCGCCACCGCCGAGGTCCTCGAAACGGGCCAGCAGGGTGGCTCCGGCGTTTTGTATATCGCCGTGGCGTCCGTTGCCGGAGCCTTGTTCAAGATCGGGGCAAAGGGTGTCGGCTTCTGGCCCGAGCTGGTCGAGGTGGCCGGCCGTGTCAAAGGCTCTATTGCCTACTTCGGCTCCAACCTCAGCCCCGCCCTGCTCTCGGTGGGTTACATTGTCGGGCTGAACATCTCCGTGCTCATTTTTCTTGGCGGCGCCCTGAACTGGTACGCCGCCATTCCATTTGTGGCCGCCCAGGATGAATGGCCCGTATACCAGCTCGAAAGTGAAGCGGAAAATCCGGATGGGTGGAACGTGTTCACCCTTGCATACGAAACCGCCGATCCGAATGCAACTGCAGCAGAAGCCGAAGCAATAACAAAACACAACGCCGATATCGAAGCTCAGCTTGGAACGGCCGTCGAAGCGGTGGATTACGCCGGGCGAATCTGGTCGAAAAGGACGCGGTATCTCGGGGTCGGCGGAATGCTGCTCGGAGGCTTGTGGACCATCTTCGCCATGCGAAGATCTCTGTTCAGTGGAATCGCCAGCGGTCTGCGGGCCTACCGGCAGGTCACCGGCGGCGAGAACACCATCAAGAGAACCGAGAAAGACATGTCCATGAAGTGGGTGCTCATTCTCATCATCGCATCCATAATTCCGCTCTACCTGGTCTACCAGTATTTCGTCAAGGACGTCACGGTCTCGCTGCCGATGGCTGTGGTAATGCTGGTTGCAGGCTTTGTCTTTTCGGCGGTAGCGGCGTATATGGCCGGGCTCGTCGGATCCTCAAACAATCCGATCTCAGGTGTCACCATTGCGACGGTCACCGTCTCGGCCCTTCTATTGGTCGTCCTGATGGGCCGCGACAGTGTCAACGGACCGGCGGCCGCCATCATAATCGGCAGCGTCGTCTGCTGCGCCGCGGCAATCGCCGGCGACAACATGCAGGACCTCAAGGCCGGCCAGATCGTCGGCGCCACACCCTGGCGACAGCAGGTGATGCAGCTCGTCGGTACCGCCTCGGGCGCTCTGGTGATAGCTCCGGTTCTGATGCTTCTTTACAAGGCCTACGGATTCCGCGGCCAGCCCGGCGCCGGGCCCGATGCGCTCTCAGCAGTCCAGGCGAACCTTATGGCGTCAGTCGCCCAGGGCGTCTTCAAAGGCGATCTACCCTGGACCTATGTCTTTATCGGTATGGGTATCGCAGCGGTTGTTATTGCCCTGGATGAATATCTCAAGCACATCGGCAGCACGTTCCGCACGCCGGTTCTGGCTGTCACAATCGGAATATATCTGCCGCTGGAGCTGGCCGTGCCCATCTTTCTCGGGGGCCTGATTCACTACGCCACGAAACGATTCCACACACGGCAGCAGACTGCAAAAGAACAGATTGAAGCATCGAACCGCAATGGGCTTCTGTTTGCCTCCGGCCTGATTACGGGTGAAGCCCTCATGGGCATTCTGCTGGCGGTCCCCATCATTATCCTTAA
>DQCG01000006.1 GCA_003533825.1 Phycisphaerales bacterium | reverse complement strand
TTTGAGGCTGCCACCATTGCAGTATGGCGATTTCTATGAGTACAAAAAAGTCATTTGTGATTTGGACGGCGATTAGTTTGTTGGGATGCCCAGCCAACCATTGCCGGGCACAGGAGCAAGCGCCGAGGTGGCCCGACTACATTCAGGTTGTGCTGGATTCAACCAGGCCTCTCGAATACGACAGGGGCGAGCGTTTGCCGCTTTATCTCTGGCAGGCTATGGATCCGGGCCCGCTGAACGAGAAAGCCTTGGAAGAGCTTATCAAGGAGCTAAATAAGCGAGGTGTTGGGCTTATTAGCTCCTGGAATCCAGGGAATCGTCAAAAAAGTTTAGCCCAATCCCTAATGATTGCCAAGGCGCAAGAGAAGTTGAATTTACGTGTAAATATCAATGCCAATCAATGTCTTTATTCTTTTTTTAATGGCGATGAGCAAACGGCCCATATAGATGGTGAGGACAAACATTTTTGGGATGAATCGTTTGGTAAACATAAGATGGGATGTCCATTTGCTCTTGATTTCCGACGACCTTACATCCGGGAGCAAGCAGAATATTTTGTAAAGGCTTTTAATAAAGCTGACTTGGATGTGGATTTTATTTTTGCCGACTGGGAAATCGACGGACCAATTGAATTCAACGAAGCGCACGCCGCATCAAAACGCTGCCGGCGCTGCCGCGAGAATATAAAGAACATCGACGACTTCGAAGAATTTCAAAAAGCTCTGCGACAGTTACGCTGCGAACTTCAGCGTGAAGTTTATGCAGAGCCTGTGAAGAACAATTTTCCCGGAGTGCTGGTCGGCAATTACGGTGTCTATCCGCATAACGGCTATCGCTACTGGTATGATTATTATGAGTACTATGTCGATGGACAACCCTGTCTGACAGACCAGCGGGCCAGCTATAGGAAATGGTACGACGAATTCCCCGAGACCGGCTACACGTTTGCCATGCCTGTAGTGTATACGTGGCAGAGGATTTTCGACTGGTACGATTATGCCGATACCGATTACCGGTGGTTCTATAACATGCTGCTGGTGGCGAGCAACGCCGGAGAGCACACTCCGGCCGGCATACCCGTTATCAGCTTCGTGCACTGGCACACTATCGAAGACGACAACGTAAACTCCAAAACGGTTCAGTTCAGCGAGGACAAGTATAAGGAGCTTCTGTGGCACATGCTGCTGCGGGGTACGGACACATTTTTCCTCTGGTGCAGGAAGCAGGAGGCTGCAAAGGAAATCCGGCTTGTCCACGAGGTATATGCCGAGGCCCAGCGGTACGGCCGCTTCCTTTCGGAAGGGACGCCGATTAATTTTAACGTACCCAGGCAGCCGGGAACAATTGTTTCGGGTTTGAAATTGTCAGATCGCGTTTTGTTACGCCGTACCGATTTCGGAAAAACGAACGACCCGGTCGAAATCACTATTGATAATATGATGATCAAAGTGGCAGTCCCTGAGGGATGTCAAGTTATTTTGCTTCGTTAAGACCTATATTTAAGAGAGGAACACAATGAGAAATAGAGCTCTTGCAACAGTCTGGGCCTTGTTGATACTTGGCGTATCTTCGTATTCCCCGGCGGCGGATATGATTGAACTAACGGTGCTGAATAGCACTGAACGCATCGGCCAGAGCCAGGAGCCATACGGAGCCGCCGCAGTAGAGATCAAAGCGGCGAGAAATGAAGTCGAATCGTTTCAGGTCGTGGTTGCTGCTCCGAAAGAAAACATAAGCGTAGTCGAAGTGGAAATCTCCGACCTCGCCGGGCCGGCGGGCTCGAAAATAGCAAAGGAGAAAATAAGGCTATTCAGGGAAGAATACGTCCGAGTGCGAATGTCGAGCCCGAGGGCGGAGCTGCCGCCGGGATTGTACCCCGACCCGCTTGTGCCGTTCACCAATCCCGAAACCGGCAAACTCATCGAACCTCTGAATCGAAGCCGCGCCAGATGGGGCGAACCGGCTAAGACTACCGGTTACGACATGTATGCCATACCGTTCGATGTCTTCAAAGGCCAGAATCAGGCTTTGTGGGTCGATGTGCATATCCCGAAGGATGTTCCTGCGGGCACATACTCCGGGGCCCTTACTGTCCGGGCGAGAAGGGGGATCTCCGAACAGATCGATGTTACTGTCACTGTGTGGGATTTTACACTTCCGGACGGCCCGACCCATAGAAACCATTTCGGCAGTTTCGGCAACGTTGCACGGTCTTTCAATGTCGAGCGAGGTTCCGAGAGATTCAAACAAATCGAAATGCGGTATTGTCGGGCGATGGCCGAGCATCGTATCAATCCGCCGATTCCGAGCTATCTTCTGCCGGAAGTCAACGGCGACGGTTCTCTGAATATCGTTCCGCAAAGACACAAAGCCTTAAAGGAATTTATCGCCGGGTTGCACGTGACCGATTTTGAAATACCCAGGTCGCGTTTCGCCCGGCTGCCAAGCTCGACCCTGAGGCCGGATTACAAGACTATATCACCAGCGAACAAGGAAAAGGCACAGCGATACTACAGGGACTTCTACAAATACCTCAAAGACAACGGTTGGGAAAAGCAGGCTTATGTTTACATGCTGGACGAGCCAAACCTTCGCGGAAATTACGAACAGGTACTCGTGCTTGGCCGGCTCGTTCACGAGGCCGTGCCGCAGCTAAAATGTCTGGTCGTGGAACAGACTTACCTGCAGGATCCTTCATGGCCGGACATCGATCCGGCGGTGGATATATGGTGTCCTTTGTGGTCTTTCATCGATCGCGAGAGCATTAGCAACAAAATAGCACACGGCGATGAGGTCTGGTCCTATACCGCCCTTGTTCAGCGTTCCCCTCGATATCATCCGCAGTACGAAAAGGTCAGGAATCTCGATCCGCCGTACTGGCACATTGACCGTCCTCTAACCGTCTATCGGATTCCGACCTGGATAAATTACCAGTATGACATCACCGGCCTGCTCTACTGGAGCACCGTCACTACGGTTATCGAGCCGTGGTCGAATCCGGCCTTCGCGCATCCCAGGCATTACAACGGCGGCGGATTTCTGTTTTATCCCGGCCTGCCCTGTGGAATCGACGGTCCCGTCGCCGGCATGCGCGTGAAAAACCTTAGAGACGGCATGGAGGACTACGAATATCTCGCAATTCTTGAAAAGCTTGCCAGCCGAAAGGCGGCTAAAGAAATCGTTGGTATCATCGCACCGAACTGGTGGGATTTCTCCAGGGACGGCAGGCAATTCCTTGCTGCTCGCGTAAAACTGGCAGAGCAGATTCTAAGATTTAAGAAGGTAGATGAATCCTAATATTTACAAAATTAGATTTTTTTAAGGAGGCTTAATATGTATCCAAGAACTGGCAGGCAGCGCCGTACCGAACCGGTAATTTCCATTGTGACATTGATCCTGGTTCTGGTAACAAGTTTCAGTTTTGTACCAGGGGAGGGACATGCCCAAAGGGCAAAGCTGCAAGGTCCCTTACGTATTCTAAAGGAGAATCCTCGGTATTTTACAAACGGGAGCGGCCGGGCTGTATATCTGACCGGCTCACATACATGGTCTAATCTTGTGGACATCGGCCCAAAGGACCCACCCCCTCGCTTCGACTTTACAGCCTGCCTGGATTGGATGCAGAAGCTGAACCACAACTTCATCCGGTTGTGGACGTGGGAGCCGGTAACGTGGAACACGACGGCAAACAGGGAGAACAAGCTCCATACATCCGGCCCTCAGCCCTGGGCGCGAACCGGGCTGGGTATGGCGCTTGACGGCAAACCAAAGTTCGATCTCAAAAAGCCCAATCCGGCCTACTTCAAACGATTGCGGCGCCGTGTTTCAGCGGCCGGCGATCGCGGAATCTATGTTTCGATAATGCTTTTCGAAGGCTGGGCAATGCAGTTCTCGGCCGGAGCATGGCAAGGGCATCCCTTTCATCCGCAGAACAATATAAACGGTATCGATGGAGACAAAAACAGTGATGGTAAGGGTCTCGACATCTACACGCTGAGTAATCCGGCCGTTACTGCCCTGCAGGAGGCCTACGTCCGCAAGGTGATCGATACGGTAAATCATATGGATAATGTGCTGTACGAGATATCGAACGAGAACCATCCGCCTTCGACGCAGTGGCAGTATCACATGATCCGCTACGTCAAAGAGTATGAGAAGAATAAGCCGAAACAACACCCTGTCGGTATGACCTTCCAGTACCGTGGCGGAAAGAACGAGACATTATTCAACAGCCCTGCCGATTGGATTTCTCCGAACAATGAGGGCGGCTACCGGGATAATCCGCCGGTTGCGGATGGGAAAAAAGTAGTCTTGAGTGATACCGATCACCTATGGGGAATCGGCGGGAACCAGGCCTGGGTATGGAAGAGCTTTCTAAGAGGGTACAATCCGATATTTATGGACCCGTATGACGGTGTAGTACTCGGAAAAGAATTTGACACGAAGTGGGAACCGATTCGTCGAAGTATGGGATATACACTATTGTATGCCGATAAGATGAATCTGGCCGCGATGCAGCCGCATAATGACCTGGCCTCGACAAAATATTGTTTAGCTAATCCCGGCGTGGAGTATTTAGTCTATAGACCTGCGGCCGACAAAGATTCTATCACTGTAAAGCTAAAGGCCGGCAAATACAAATACGAGTACTTCAATCCTGATCAGGGCAAGGTTGTATCGACAGGTACTATAAGAGCAACCGGCAAAGAACAGGTGCTTCAAATCCCCTTCAAGGGGGATGCTGTGGTTTACATTGTTCAGGCAGCGAGTAATATCTCCGGAAGTTGAAAATTATAAGGGGCAATTCATAGTTTTGGGCAACATCGGTCGGGTGCGTATCGGTTAACCGGGGTACCATGCATCGCCGGGAACGACGGGGCTCGGCGAATAAGGGTCTTCTGCAAGAACCGCCAAAGCAAAGACCAGGAGCAATATGCACACACAGGTCTTCAGGATATTTCCCCCTTTCTTCTCGCCCATCATAAGCGAAGCAGAACAGGCGGGAATCCACGATGCATCCGATCCGCCATTTTAATCTCCCAGTTCAGTCATGGCCGGAGACCGCACCAGGTGGGTAGGATGGGCAAATTTTTGCCCCGCCGTAAGGTGTCCCCAAGGAAATTCTGTAAATGTAGGGTGTGATGAATCGCACCAATCCTCTACAAATCTTCGTTTAAGTGTAACATATTTTTGTTAAACAATGAAAGATGTATGTAGTCTAAACCACGAATGCACACAAATGAACGCGAATTCGTAGGGTGGCGGCTTGCCCCACCAGAAGCTTCAACAAAGTCGAAAAGTACCCCCTATGGGATAGACGAACACCTTTAATTCTCCCCCAAATCGGTGTCTGACCCTTTTAATTTTCCTTTTGTAAAGGGCGGAGTAAAAT
>DQCG01000209.1:6377-7488 GCA_003533825.1 Phycisphaerales bacterium | reverse complement strand
AGGAGGAAAAAATGAAACGCTTAACCATTATTTGCATCAGTTTTATCGTTAGTTTGATTTTTGTCGGACAAAGTTATGCCAAAGTTGACCCCGAAACCGTTCTTGGGGTATGGCTCCTTGACGAGGGGAAAGGTGATATTACTGTAGATACCTCCGGGAATGGCAATAATGGCACTCTAATAGGCTCACCTAACTGGGTTGCCGGTCAGTCAGGCAATGCCCTGGAGTTCGATGGGTCAGGGACTTACGTTGATTGCGGCAATACCGAAGCTTTCAATGTCGATGTTTTCTCCGTATCGTTTTGGTACAACTTCCCAAGCACTCAGGAATGGAACCATATTATTTCAAAAGGCCAGCATGGAGCCAGCGGCAGTCCCGGTTCAGTTAACTGGGGCGTTATGATGTACAGCGCCGAAGAGAGAATTCTTTTTGAAACATACAATGACACCGGTTGGATTGGTATCAGCGCCGATACTACTACCGGTGAATGGCATCATGTCGTTGCCACCTACGATGGAGATACGATGCAACTATATCACGACGGCGAATTAGCCGCAAACACATCGGGAGCGGGCATTTTGCTTGATGAGAGCAGGCGGTTTTTAATTGGCGCCAGATCTGACGCCGGCTCTGCCGGTGCCTTCTTTAACGGAAGCATTGACGAGGTGGCATATTTTAATGCCGTTCTTTCGCCTGAAGATATTGAAATGATAATGAACAATGGTCTTGCTGGAATCGCTCGCCAGCCGCTCGCTCGGCGTCCGGAACCGAAAGACGGTGCCATGCACAATGATACATGGGTGAATCTTTCCTGGAGTGCCGGAGATTTTGCAGTCTCGCACGATGTGTATATGGGTGACAACTTCGACGACGTCAACGACGGGCTGGGCGATACGTTCCGAGGCAACCAGGGTGACACATTTTTTGTCGCCGGCTTCGCGGGATTTCCCTATCCGGATGGTCTGGTGCCCGGCACAACCTACTACTGGCGAATCGATGAGGTCAATGATGCCAACGCAGCAAGCCCGTGGAAGGGTAAGATCTGGAGCTTTACTGTCCCATCCAAGAAGGCCTATGAGCCTGTCCCGGCCGATGGAACCAGCTACTTAGA
>DQCG01000209.1:0-6320 GCA_003533825.1 Phycisphaerales bacterium | reverse complement strand
CGTGTACTTCGGTGATGATTTTGACACTGTTTCCAGCGCCGCCGGCGGACTGCCACTTGCGGCCGTTTCCTATGATCCCGGGCCTCTTGAAGCAGGTAAGAGCTACTTCTGGCGGGTCGACGAGTTTGACGGTTCAGCTACACATCAGGGCGATGTCTGGAGCTTCAGGACAATGCCCTATATACCCATTACCGATCCCAATCTTGTCGGCTGGTGGAAGTTTGACGAAGGTTTTGATGTTACTGTTCTCGATGGATCCGGGCACGGCAATCACGGCACGTTCAAAGGTGACCCGCAGTGGGTCATCGGCCACGACGGCGATGCATTGAAGTTTGACGGCGACAATGACTGGGTAGAGGTGCCGCACGCCGACAATTTAACAGTCGACAACGAAGTGGCAGTAATGGCCTGGATAAATACCGAAAGGTATATCGGCCCCACGGGTGAGGATTGGCAGGGAATTATGGCAAAGGGAAGTCCGCGGTCATACAGCCTTTACACCCAGGTAAGTGGAACCCTTCACTTCAGCACGGGCGGAGTAGGAACCCTGAGTAGTGTTACAATACCACTCAATGAATGGGTCCACGTTTGTGCGATGGTAATAGGCGGCGCACATCAATATTACATTAACGGCGAGGACGCCGGTACAGGCGGAACAGGAATTGTCCTGCCCGGAGCAACAGACACCGCTACCGTCCGAATAGGGAACTCAAGGGACGCCAACCGCGAATTTCTCGGTATGATTGATGATGTCCGTATTTATAACAAAGCGCTGACTCAGGATGAGGTTCTGCAGGCTATGCAGGGCGACCCGACCCTTGCATGGGGCCCGAGGCCGGCAAACAGGTCAACACCGGATATATACAATGCAACACCGCTTAGCTGGTCGGCTGGAGCAAAAGCGGATCAGCATGATGTTTATTTCGGCACGGACAAAGATGCCGTGGATGACGCCGATACCACGACTGCGGATATCTATCGCGGCCGTCAGGCGACAACCAGCTACAGCCCGCCTGAAGGCGTTGAATGGGGCGGCGGGCCTTATTACTGGCGAATCGACGAATACAATACTGACGGGACGACCACAAAAGGCAATGTCTGGAGCTTTACAGTGGCTGATTTCATACTTGTGGACGATTTCGAAGATTATGACGCGGGCGAGAACCAGATATGGTACGCCTGGCATGATGGGCTTGGCTATGGCACGCCCGATAGCACACCCTATTTTGCCGGTAACGGTACCGGTTCTGCCGTGGGCGATGAAAACACTGCTTCATACACGGAGGAGACTATCATCAACGGTGGTTTTCAGTCGATGCCGCTGTCTTATGATAACAATAAGCAGGGCTTCTCGAAGTATTCAGAGACAGAGATGACATTGACTGCTCCGCGTGACTGGACACAGCAAGGCGTTGCGGAATTGTCGCTGTGGTTCAGAGGCTACCCTGTATCTACCGGCGGCTTTGTCGAGGGCCCGGTCGGCACTTACACGATGAACGCGACAGGTGCGGATATCTGGAATGACGCCGATGAGTTCCACGGTGCTTTCAAAATGCTCACCGGAGCTGGTTCGATCGTAGCAAAGGTGCTCAGTGTCGATAATACGGATCCATGGGCCAAGGCCGGTGTGATGATTCGCGAAACACTAGACCCCGGCTCGAAATTCGCGGCCGTATATTTAACGCCGGGCAACGGATGCAGATTCCAGGCTCGAATGACTACCAGCGGCGATGCCACAAGTGATACAAGTGTCGTGTCGACTGAACAAACGGCTATTACGGTGCCTTACTGGGTCAAACTGGAGCGTGATATAGGTGGAAACTTCAGGGCCTACTACTCGGCCAACGGCTCTGCCTGGACGCCGATGACTTGGAATCCGCAGTACATTACGATGGGCTCTAATGTCTACGTCGGCCTGGCACTTACTTCTCACAACAACAGTGTCACATGTGAGGCTAAATTTTCTAATGTTACGATTACCGGTACGGCCGGCCCGCTGTGGATGAACCAGGATATCGGTATTAACAGCAACGCCGCCGAACCGTTGTACGTAGCAGTGTCAAACGCCGCCGGCACACCAGCGGTTGTGTACCATGATGATCCCGATGCAGCGACGATAGACACCTGGACTGAATGGATCATCCCGTTGCAGGCGTTTGCCGATCAGGGCATAAATTTAACCAATGTCGACAGGATTGCAATCGGTCTTGGAACCAGGGGCAATACGACTGTCCCCGGCGGTACCGGCAAGATGTTCTTTGACGACATCCGGCTTTATCAGCCGAGAGAAGCTGCTGAATAGGGTGCCTTGTCTCTCCGTAAGCACCGTAAGGCGTTCTGCCGTAAGGCATCCCTTACGGGACTTCCGGGAGTGTCTTGTGGAGGCATGAAGGCTTTCTTCACCCTGAGCGAAGTCGAAGGCCGGGGCCTATACTGATTTGATTCGATATAGGTCACGGCCCAGGATGATTTGTAGAACCGTAAAAAACCGGCTTACAGAATGGAGGGTGTCGGTTGCGGATGCTAGATTCCGGATGCTCGACGAGTATCAAGCATCGAGTATCAANNGGCGTGATGATTCGTGAGACGCTGGAACCGGGCTCGAAACATGCCTTTATGGATATTACACCAGGTAACGGCGCTTCCTTCCAGGTTCGTAACACTCTTAAAGGCGACAGTTTCCAACAGAGCCAGACCGGGATTACCGCGCCGTACTGGGTGAAATTAGAACGTGACGCCGCAGGTTACTTCTCGGGCTACTATTCGGCCGACGGTATCACATGGCAGCAGGTACCGGAGGCGCCACCGGTGCAAATCCCGATGAGCGTGAATGTCTATATAGGCCTGGCGGTAACCAGCCACAACGAAGGTGTGACATGCAAGGCCGAATTCTCCGATGTTCAGACAACCGGCTCGGTCAGTCCGCCGATGTGGACGCATCAGGCTATCGGTGCAACTATGCCCAGTAACGATTCCGAACCGCTGTATGTCGCTGTTGGCGGCAACGCCGTCGTATATCACGATAATCCCGATGCGGCACAGATAGACACATGGACGCAATGGGATATCGACCTGCAGGCGTTCGCAGACCAGGGCGTGAACCTTACCAATGTTAATACTATTGCTATCGGTCTCGGCGACAAAAACAATCCGCAGGCCGGCGGTTCAGGCACAATGTATATTGACGATATCCAGTTGCACCCGGAACCGTAAGCCGTTCTGCGTTCTGAGGAGTACTCAGAACGCAGCACGATGAACTCAAAACGGATTTGTACTATTATGGACAAACGAAAAGGATTTACGCTGATAGAACTGCTGGTTGTTATCGCTATCATTGCGGTGCTGATGGCGATATTGATGCCGGCGTTAAACAGGGTCAGGGAGCAGGGAAAGCGTGCCGCCTGTCTAAGCAATGTCAAGCAGTTGGGCCTCGGCTGGGTCTTGTATACCGATGATAATGACGACAAAATCGTTAACGCCTGCACCGGCACAGGGGGCGAAAATCCGATACCCACTGACGAAGACGGCTGGGTACACTGGGCCGGCTACAGCGACCAGACCAGCGAAACCGACCAGATAACGGCCGTCAAAGAAGGTGCATTATTCCCATACGTCAAAAGCGAAAGACTTTACAAATGCCCGACAGGCCTGCGGGGGGAAATGCGCACGTACGCCATAGTCGATTCTATGAACGGCTGGCCCAGCAGCGGGCCGAATGTTAAAAACAGGAACGATATTCGCAGGCCGGGCGAGAGGGCTGTCTTTATCGACGAGGGCTGGGTAACATTTGCCAGTTGGTCTGTTCCTTACGACCGCGAGGCCTGGTGGGGCTCGGCCGTCACACAACCGGGCATACTTGCCGCCGACAATCGCCATAAGGACCCGCCGCCCGTCCGGCATGGAAACGGAACAAACTTTTCATTCGCAGACGGGCACAGCGAATACTTCAAGTGGAAAGACCCGCGTACGGTAAGCTACGGCATGCTGGAGGTCGGCTCCGATCCCAGTCAGACTGGTAATCCGGATTTGTACAGGGTACAGAAGGCCGTATGGGGCGAATTAGGCTATACCGTATCGCCCTGGTAATGAATTGAGCGGTCCTCATAAATGTGTTATTGTAGCGACATGCAAGATGTAATCGCCAAACATTGTGATGAACTGGACCGCTGCAACCAGCGAGGCGGGCGGATGCTGTCGGTCTTCGATTTACTTGCGGCGAAAACTCTTGATCTGGATCTGGCGGCATATCTTATGGCCCGCATCAGCAAAGGTTCGTCTTTCATGGCCGGCTCGGTGCCGGGCGGAGCCGGCAAGACGACGGTAATGTGCGCCCTGCTGAATTTCCTGCCGATCGAGATGCCCATTGTTGCCGCCACACGTGAAGCTGTATATGAGGCGGCGAATGGAAAACCGACGCGACGTAGTTGTTACGTCTGTCATGAAATCGGCTCCGGGTATTACTTCGCCTATTTATGGGCGGATGCATTGAGAACTTATTGCGGCCTATTCAAACATGGACATATCCTCGCTACGAACCTGCACGCGGATAATCGCGAGCAGGCAAGAGAGCAAATATGCGATACCAACAGCGTTTCGGAAAAGCACTTCAATAAATTCGAGCTGCTTATTTTTCTGCGCGCAGAGAACGGTTATCGAGATACCAACCGCTGGATCGAGGAGGTTTACTCGGGCGACGGCTCATCGGGGCATGAATTGATTTTCCATGCAAACAATAAAAGAACACTCGATGAGAGTGCGGAGCACTACCTGGCCGACCCGGAATACGTCGCTGCATGCCGGGAATTTCTAACGAAGATGCCGCCGAACGTGCGTACCATCGAGGATACACGCCGGGAAGTAGTGGAATTCCTCCGTCGGCATAATGACATCAAAATTGACAAGTAATCGTTTATACGGAGATAAGTTATGAAATATCGCCGGTTGGGAAAGACCGGAATGAGTGTCTCGGTCATAGGCATCGGAACATGGCAACTCGGCGGGGAATGGGGCAAGGACTTCGAACAGGCCGAGGTCGATGCGATGATCGACAAAGGCGCCGAGCTGGGCATCAATCTTATCGATACCGCGGAGTGTTACGGCGACCATCTCTCGGAAGAGCTTATCGGCCATGCAATCAAAGGCCGGCGGGATAAGTGGATCATCGCCACAAAGTTCGGTCACAAGTTCAAGCCGAATTTCGAGCGGGAAAATCTGTTCGAGCCCGCCCAAGTTCAAAAGCAGCTTGAGGACTCATTAAAAGCGCTGCAAACCGATTATATCGACCTTTACCAGTTCCACAGCGGCACCGATGAAATGTTCGACATGCCGGGATTGTGGGAAATGCTGCAAAAGCAGGTCAAGTCCGGCAAGATTCGCCATCTGGGGATATCGATAAGCAAAAAGCACGGCAGCCTTTACCAGGTCGAGAAAGCATCCGATGCTGGAGCAGTAGCAATCCAGGCCGTATACAACCGGGTCCACAGAAAGCCGGAAGGAAAAATTTTCGACTCCTGCATCCGTCAAAACCTGGGCGTGCTGGCAAGGGTGCCTCTGGCAAGCGGATTTTTGAGCGGAAAATACAGCGAAGATTCAAAGTTCGCCGATACCGACGTCCGGAGCTCCTGGCATGACCGGGAAGAATGGCGGGAAACTTTTCAGGAGGTTGCAAATTTCAAAAATGAAGTTCCAAAGGGTGTTTCAATGGCCCATTGGGCCCTGGCATGGTGCCTGCAACACCCGGCAGTAACATGCGTTATCCCGGGCTGTAAGAACGTCGAACAAGTCGAATCGAACGCTATGGCCGCTGATCTTCAAGCCGTCAGTCCCGTAAGGGACACCTAACGGCGGGACGACCATCCACACGCTGCGTTGTAGATTCGTGTCGAGGGCGTCCCGCCCTCGAACCGCGGGCAGGATGCCCGCGACACTGATAAAATACATGCATCCGGCAGCGAAATCTGGTATTCTATTCGGCGCCCTTCGACTACGCTCAGGGTGAAGAAACTTCATGCCGAGCGAAGACGAGGCACAATCGGCTGCTTACATAACAAATAGTAATCCTAATAAGTGGATTTTTGAGAGGGCATGTAAATGCATAGTAAAGAAATGACACGACGAACGTTCCTGAGTACGGCGGCTTCGGCTGTCGCTTTTCCTTATGTGATTACATCTTCGGCCTTTGGCGCCGGGAGTAAACGCCGCACTCCGTCAGGAATCCCCAGGATAGCTCCGAGCGAACGTGTAAACATGGGATTCATCGGCCTGGGGGGCCAGGGCACGGGACATCTGCTCGGCGGTGCATGGACGTATGTTCCCGGCGG
>DQCG01000071.1 GCA_003533825.1 Phycisphaerales bacterium | reverse complement strand
TCGACAAAGCTGCCGACGGATGCAGGATTACCGTGGAACCAGATAGACAATTCCGCAACACCTTCCGCCGTCCAGTCGCGTACGGTGCTCAAAGTCAACTCCGCCTCTGAATACCTGGCGAAGCCCTGCTTGTTGTTGTCGTATGCAATCGGCATAGCCTGGTTGCCGCCGTGGACGATGCTCTCCTCGGTATAAGAGGCAGTGGTTTCATCGCCTACGGCCGAGCCGGTGCCGTTGCCGGGAATGTGGCCGGGAGTACCGGGAGTGCCGGCGCCAAGCCCATCATACCATGAGAACCATATCTGGTTGTCACCTGCATCGTAGTCCTCGAAGTCGTCGATGACAAAGAAATCACCGGTTGTAAAACTCCAGACGTTGCTGGCCCATGGACTATCGGGATTGGTACCGTTGACTTCATCGATCCGCCAGTAGTATGCGGTATTCAATGTAAGCAAGCCGGGATCGTAGCTCTCCTCGCCGAGGGCCTTTGATCCCTTGTACTCGGGCGAGGCTGTCGTGGCATTTGCTATGGCGTCCGCGTCCGTGCCGAAGTACACCTCGTGCGAAGTGGCGACTGCTCCGGCATCCCATGTAAGAATCCGTGCCGGATTTACATCCACGGCGCCATCGACGGGATTCGGCCCGCTGACCGCTCCCAGAGTAGTGAAGATCCAGACATTGCCTTTGTACGTACCGGCACCGTCGAACTCATCGACACGCCAGTAGTAAGTCTTCGCGAGTTTAAGCGGGCCCGGAGTGTAGGTTGTAGTTCCATGAGGAGTACCTGCGGCGGCGTTGTTTACTTCGTCGAAATCTTCGCCGAAGACTATATAGTGCAATTTTGCACCGAAGCCTGCTGTCCACATAAGCTGTACATTCAGGTCGGCGTTCTCAGCGCCATCAGCAGGGTCGGGGCTGTAAGCCGTCTTGGGTGGAACCGTAAAGCTCCAGACAAAACCTTTCCATGGACTGTTGGGCTCGACTTCGTTAACTTCGTCAATTCGCCAGTAGTATGTACTTCCCGGAACAAGGCCTTCGGGATAGGGATATCCGGGAAAGCCGGCAATGATAAAATTCAACGTCTGGTTGCCTATGAATGTATCGGCGGTTCCATCATTCACATCATCGAAATTATCCCCGATATAAACATCGTGTGATGCTGCGAAATCTCCCGGCGACCATTCAAGGGTGACCCATGTATCGGAATACATAGCTCCATCATACGGACTCGGATTTTTGGCCTGAGGTTTGGAACCCAGCACGTATTTTACGGCGGCTTCCAGGAACCGGTAAGCGTTGTCGTTCCATATTAGGTACGATCGCTCGTCAAAACCAATGCAAATCCGAATATCCGCCGCTACCGCGGGACTGCCGTCCGTCGGAGCCGCGGCCAGTGCGGTGCCTTTTTCGTAGATATAAATGACGTCGTACGTCTGCCCATCGAGCAGAGTGGCCCTGGCGATGACGGTTGCTTCATTGCCTGCGATGCCGTTGCTAAATCGTGCCGTACCGCGAGCACTTGCAAGATCTGTCAGAACCGTCACCGTCCCGCTCAAACCCGCGGCCAGCGGGTGTCCCGGCACGACGATTTCTATATCCGTAGTGACAACCTCCTGGCCTGCACCGCCGCCGAGCGTCAAACCCATTTCGTCCCAGCCCCAGCATTCGGTGATAATCATCGGCGTTTCGATCTCTGTGATTTCTTCCCTGATTCCGCCGGAGCCTACCGATTCGGAAATAAAGACCAGATCCGCCTCGGCGGCGGCGACCTCGGTATCCGCTTCGCTCTCATCGTCGTCAAAATAGGTTACCGTGTGCCCAAGTCCCTCTATGAATGCCTTGAGCGCATCGTCACCCGGCTTGGTCGCCTCGTCCATCGCCGAGATAAACAGGATATCAGCCCCTCTGGACGCTGTTACAGAAAAACTCAGTGCTAATGCCAGGCAGATTAAGATTCGTGCAAGTTTCTTATCTAACATAATTCTTTCCTCCTAATAAAGTTTTCTGTTGCCAAAGTAATAGTTCTTTAGAGAGATGGCATAACAAATTAAAGGAATCAATTGCTGTGTTTTATCGCCACCTCCGTTTAAAGCCGAATATTTACTGCCAATAGAAAAAAGCAAAGCCTGAAACAGTTTGCTTAGAATTTGTCTGCTGAAAAACCGAGAGCACACTAATTCCAACAATTTTATTTATACCAGATTGACCGTCTATAGGTCAAGGAAAATATTTATGCCGTTTCTTCCGCTATATTTAAGTTAAGCTTTAATTTTTTAGATTAAAAGGTGTCTAATTTTACCTTAAAAATAAGGGCCTACACCGTGCTGAACGGCGTAGGCCCCTGATTGATACGAATTCTCATGTCATTCCAACGAATGACCTAATTAATCTTACGGCGCAGTGCTCGGCTGAGTCAGCCGGATATCGTCGAAGAACATCTTGCCCGAACCACCGGGGATCGTCATGTTGCCCTGGGTTCCCAGTCCGATCGCGATCTCGTCGACGTTGCTC
>DQCG01000067.1:20374-31852 GCA_003533825.1 Phycisphaerales bacterium | reverse complement strand
CAATGAAACATTCGACCAGGAAATTTGTTCTGGCATTTGTTGCAGCCGTGGTGGTGGGAATGCCTTGCGTGGCTAAGGACAAATCTCATAGAGAGTGGAAAAGGCTCCCCGATATGGCTGTTCCCCGGTGGGAGGCCGGATCGGTCAGCCGTTATACTATCAAGATGACAATCACAAATCAGGATATTCTGCAGGCATTAAGGGATTCGACAATGATGAAAAACAGGAAAAACTGCAAACCAAGAATTACAAGACGTCAGTTTTTGGGTGCTGCGGCGTCAGTGACCGCCTTTACGATTGTTCCACGGCGTGTGCTGGGCGGCCCGACTCAAACTCCGCCGAGTGAAAAGCTCAATATCGCCTGTATCGGTGTTGGCGGCAAAGGATTCGATGACGTCAGGAACGTCATGAGCGAGAACATTGTCGCTATTTGCGACGTAGATACGAAACATGCGGCCGAGGCTTTTAAAATGTTTTCCGAGGCAAAGAAATACAGCGATTACTGCAGGATGCTTGACAAAGAAGAGAAGAACATCGATGCAGTTGTAATCGCCACGCCCGATCATGTACATATCCCCGCCAGTGTGAAGGCGATGCGCATGGGCAAACATGTCTATTGCGAGAAGCCGTTAGGCCAGAACATCACTGAAATTCGACTGACAACCAAGGTAGCAAAGGAAACAGGAGTGGTCACGCAGATGGGCAACAGTGCGCACACCGGCTACAACTATCGCAGCGTGGCAAAGATGATTAGGGATGGTGTCATAGGCGATGTCAGAGAAGTCCACTGTTGGTGCGATAAGGCATGGCCCCCCGGTGACCGGCCGAAGTATTATCCTCCCGTTCCTGCGCATCTGAAGTGGAACCTCTGGCTGGGCCCGGCGCCGGTTCGCCCTTACAATCGCACTTACCACCCGGACGGCTGGCGCAATTGGTGGGATTTCGGGAACGGCCGCCTCGGCGACATGGGCTGCCACATGATCGACCTTCCGTTCATGGCGCTCGATCTTAAATACCCGCTTACGGTGGAGGCACACAGCGCAAAATCCGCTCACAAAGAAAGCCCCCCCGGCTGGCTGGTCAGCAAGTGGACCTTCGGTGCCAGGGGAGACCTGCCGCCGGTGCATCTGACATGGTATGACGGCAACGCTGGTAAGCGCCCGCCGTTGCAGAAAGAGCATAACATGCCGGACTGGCCCGAAGCGACACTTTTCGTCGGCTCAAAAGGGATGCTGATAGCCGACTACGGCAGGTTTAAACTATATCCGGAAGACAGGTTCGAGGGTGTTCGGCGTCCCCAAATGCCGCGCAAGCCTTCCCATACCGATGATTGGGTAGAAGCGTGCAAAACCAACGATCCGCTTAGGCCCGGCACTAACTTCAGCTATGCAGGCCCGCTCACAGAGACAGTCCTGCTGGGTATAGCTGCGTATCGTGCGGGCGAGAAACTCTCGTGGGACGCTGAAAACCTTAAAATCATCAATAATCCCAAAGCAGAGCGATTCATCCGACGTGATAAATACCGCAAGGGGTGGACACTGTAGGAGCCTGCAGGAGAACCTTTTTTTAGCGGTCATAAAATCAAGCAGTAGCATGATTGATGGATGCTTGCATTTAAGCGTCATCGCAGCGGACCAGCACCCTGATCATGACAACATAGCTGAATTTCGCAAACGTCATCTTAAGGCCCCGAACTGATACAAAACCGAATTAAGTTTCCACAAATGCGGTATTACTATTCAGTAATTTCTGTCGCTCGACACAGTCGGATATTATCAATAAACATCTTGCCGGAACCACCATGCGTTGTCATATTGCCTTGTGTACCCAGACCAATCGCGAATTTGTCCACATTAGTCAGGTTGATCCCTTGATCGGAAAAAGTCTGTAGTGGAATCACCCACTCGTTCCAGGTATCTGTCGTCGCCGCGGCCGGATCATCGTGGACTACTACCGCAGGTGTGCCGGCACTGTTCGACACGGCGACGTACAGCGGCTCGGCGTCGTTGCTGGCAATGCCGATGTCCTGGTGTGCCCACTGCGGGCCGGCCGTGCCGGTAATTGTGACGTTTGAGAACTTGGCCTCGCACGTAGCGGCGGCATTATGTGATGTCACTGCCAGGCCGATGTAGATATTCGAGCTCATCATAATATTCTGCGGATTCCACGACATCGCCTGCCATGTGGATCCGTTAGACGAATAGTAGCCTCTGAAGTTGCCCGCAAAATCACGCTCTAACTTGATCCAGTACGGTGCAGTAATCGCCGTTTGCTCGCTTGTCACAACAGATGTGTCACTCGTAGCGTTAATATCGGCATCCAGACGTGCCTGTAATCTGCATCCGTTGCCGGGAGTAATATATATCGCAGCAAATTTCGAACCCGGCTCCAGCGTCTCGCGGAACATCACACCAGCCTTGGCCCACGGGTCCGTGTTATCGACGCTGAGCACCTGGGCTTCAATCGAACCCACACCGGTGAGCATTTTGTAGGCAAAGTGGAATTCATCGGCGTCGTTCCAGATATCAGCGCCTGACCCGGTCATCGTATAGGTGCCGGCCGGCGCTTCTGTAAAGCTGCCGACGGATGCCGGGTTGCCTCTGAACCACAGCGACAATTCTGTGACGCCTTGATCGCTCCAGTCTCGCTGGTTTGTCAACGTATGCTCCACTTCTGAATAGCAGGCATAGCCCTGCTTGTTGTTATCGTATACAAGCGGCATAGACTGGCCGCCTCCGTGGACAATAGTCTCCTCGATATAAGAAGCGGTAGTTTCATCACCCACCGCAGCGCCGGTTCCATTGCCGGCAAAATAATCCGCAGTCCCGGGAGTGCCATAGCCAAGGCCATCGTGCCAGGCGTACCATATCTGGTTCTCACCGGCGTCGTAATCCTCGAAATCGTCTATGACAAAGAAATCGCCAGTTGTGAAGCTCCAGACGTTGCCTGCCCACGGGCTGTCGGGGTTGGTGTCGTTGACTTCATCGATCCGCCAGTAGTACGTCGTTTCCAATAAAAGCTTGCCGGGATCGTAGCTTTCCTCGCCGAGTGTCTTTGGCCCTTTATATTCAGGCGAGGCCTTCGTGGAATTCTTTACGGCGTCCGCATCCGTGCCGAAGTACACCTCATGCGAGGCGGCGACAGCTCCCGCATCCCATGTAAGAATCTGTGTAGGACTTACATCCACGGCGCCATTGGACGGATTCGGGCCGCTGACGGCGCCCTCGGTAGTAAAGCTCCAGACATCTCCTTTATGCGTAGCGGCGCCATCAAACTCATCTACACGCCAGTAGTATGTCTTGGCTAATTTGAGTTGGTCGGGACTATAGCTCGCAACACCTACAGGCACTCCATTGTCAGCTTCATTTACAGTGCCAAAATCTTCGCCGAAGTACACGTTGTGCAGTTTTGCGCCAAAACCTGCCGTCCATGTAAGTGTTGCATTTAAAGGCACAAACTCGGCGCCATCAGCCGGATCGGGGAGATAGGCGGAATTTGGAGGAACTGTAAAGCTCCATATATTACCTTTCCATGGACTGTTCGGCTCAGATTCATTGACCTCGTCGATTCGCCAGTAGTAAGTTGTACCGGGAACAAGGCCGTCAGGATAAGCATATCCGGGAAATCCGGCAACATAAAATGTCAAGTCCTGGTTGCCCCGGAACAAGTCTGAATCTCGCGTGGCTTCGTTAACGTCGCTCAATTCATTACCCAAATAGACATCGTGGGATTCTGCAAAATCCCCGGGTGACCAGCTTAGGGTCACCCATGTGTCCTCATGGAAGGTACCATCAGCCGGATCGGGACTGGAGGCAAATGGATATCCCTCACCCTCCATAATCCCTTCAAGTCGTTCGGCCGTCAGTGCCTCGTTGTAGAGACGCACATCATCGATGAGGCCATCGAAGTACTTCTCTACATGGTCCGGAGTCGCGGGGGCAAAGGCATCCGAGGGCTGTGAGCCGATCGACGCGCTGACATCCGGATTTGTCGCTACTGCTGTGCCTGTATTGGCAACGTTGCCAACTTCCTCACCATTGAGGTACAGTCGCATCGTACTGCCATCCCAGGTTGCAGTGGCGTGCTGCCATTCATCCGTAACCAAGGGTCCCGAACCGGCTATCAACGTGGTGGTGCTCTGACCTTCCGTCTTGAGGCGGAAGCGAAGTCTTATTTCACCACCGTCTGAAATTGTGCTTAACATCCACCAGTGATCGTTTTCGCCCCATTCGTTGGCCTTTGTGATAATACGCCCATCATTGATGGCGAAGCTCTCGGGTCGTATCCATCCGGCGAGAGTAATGCCCGAACCGATGACATCAAATGCCCCTAATTCCACGAGATCTTCTTCGCCGTCAAAATCCAGCGCCCCGCCTATTTTTCCAGGTGCCCACTTTGGGTCGCCGATGAGAGTGCCATCGTGCCCATTGCCGCTGACATCATGGGCTATCGTGCCGGATGTCTCGTCGAGCCTCCACAAACCAACTAGGTCAGCATCCGCAGCGCCCGTCAGCATGCCAAGGAAAGAAATCAAACAGATTAGTTTTTTACACATAATAGTACCCTTATTGAGATATTAGGATGATATTGTGCTTTGGTTATGAACCAAAGCGGCAGACAACAGTCTTCATTTTGGTTAGACTCCATCTATTCCATTGTGAGTAGCTTCCTTTGATCTGGTGCTACCTCCTTCCCTTTAGTGTATTGCATACTCGGCCAACCAGAACATGCAAACTTACAATCAACCGCATGAGTTACACTTCTTCGTAGGCCAAGAATCACGAGATATCCTCATTTCTTATTTATATCAGATTGCACGCCTTTCCGTCAAGAAAAAAACAGTTCAAATTAGTTGAAATTCAAAAAAACTTATGGTAATATAAGGTTACAAAATGCAGTTGTGCTTTCAATCAATGCGCTAATGGAGAATATCGATTCAAACGAAGGAACATGAGGCTTGCTATGAAAGTACCAAAAGCGTTTACATTGATAGAATTACTTGTGGTTATCGCGGTGATTGCTATCTTGATGGCCATCCTGATTCCAGTGCTCGGCGCGGCTAAGAAACAAGCCTCTATGACACGCTGTCTATCCAACCATCGCAATTTACTGTATGGGTGGATCATGTATTCAGACGATAATGACGGTCTGCTCATGTGCAATGGAGCTTGCTACGACACTCCAACGGACAAGAGCCCGTGGGTTCATCGGCCAAAAGACATAAACGGAAATGATTTAGGCAGCCCTGCTCCGCCCACGATTACCGATGTAGACCGCTTTCGAGGGATACAACAGGGATCGCTGTGGAAATACATTAAGGATGTGGATGCTTATCACTGCCCGGGTGACAATCGCAGGAGCACAAGGCGGTCCCCGCGTGATTGTTTCCGAAGCTATTCCATTTCCTATGCCTTTGGCTCGATGCGCGAGGGGGACCTGTCGCCTCGCGGTGGATACCACTATTTCAGAAAGATGCTTGAGATTACAGGCGCGCCGCAGTACTACGTCTTTGTCGAAGAGGAACACAACGGAAGCCGATATGGGGAAAACGAAGGAGGTTGGCATCTACCTATGGCAGGGGGTATGAATAGGTTGCCGAATCCGGGTAGCTGGACCTTCTACGACCCTTTGGCTTCTTATCACCTCAAGGCGAGCACGTTTGGCTTTGCCGACGGCCATGCAGACCGGCGAAAATGGATGGACAAGCGCACGCTCGAGTTTATCCGGCAGAACGCCCAGGATCCATCATCTCATTCCGGCATAACGCTCGCATCGCCGGACAACGAAGATATTCACTGGTTGATAGAGCATTTCATCTCGAAGAAACGCGTTGAGTGACTATACGGCTCTATTTCTTCTTGTCAGATATTACAGATATCGCTATAATCTACTCCTACTGAAATGCTGTAGTGTATCAGTCGAGTTGACCAAAGGAGCGAAATGAAGATGGATCGCCCACGTATTATAGAACGTCCCTGGGGACGCTACCGGGAGTATGCACGCAACGAGCCGTGTACGGTATGGATCGTAGAGATGAAACCCGGAGAGACCGGAAGCCTGCAATCTCATCGGAATTTCGATGAATTGTGGATCATGCTCACGGATGGGGGTCAGGTTCAAGTGGCAGATGAGGTGCGGCAGGTTCGAGCAGGTGATGAAATATTCATCCCGCGCCGAACAAAACACCGCCTCAGCAACCACGGCGGCGGACTCCTCCGCATGATGGAAGTGGCTTACGGTGAAGTACAGGATGAAGATAAGGTGAGGTATGAAGACAGGTACGGCCGTACTTAGTTCGATTCCGGCCGGCGAAGGCGACACATGGATACGTCACAAAATCCGAAACAGGTTCTCTGCGTAGGCGACATGGTAGCCGATATATTCGCCAGTCCCCTGTCACGACTTCCGGAACCTGGTGAGCTGGTGCTCACCGAGAGAATCGCCGTCTTCCCCGGTGGCAACGCCCTGAACACGGCGGTTGCTCTGCGTCGCCTTGGAGAGCAGGTTGCCGTGGCCGGTAGTGTTGGAGATGATGCCCTCGGGCGGTTGCTCCTGGATCAAATTCAAACACAGGGGCTGGATGTGCGTGGTGTGCGACGGGAACCGGAAGGCAGGACGGCGTCGACGTTCATTGTCCGCGCTGAGGGTGAGGACCGGCGTTTCATCCATTCGTTGGGTGTCGCCGCCACTTTCAGCGGTGAACATGTATCACCAGAGCTGATTCCTCATAATGGTGTTATGTTAGTGGGCGGCTATTTGAAGTTGGGTGCCTGGGATGATAATGTACTGGCTGATCTAATGTGCCACGCCCGGCAGCGTAATTGTACGGTCGTGCTCAACATTTGTATTGCCCGGGACAGTGGTGTGGATCCGTGCCGGTGCCTGGCGTTGCTTAAGCATGTGGATGTATTCGTACCCAATGAAGACGAAGCCCGTATCCTCACCGGCGAAACAGTACCGGCTCGCCAGGCGAAGGCCTTGCGTCGGGCGGGTGCGCGGGTGGTTGTGATTACACGGGGCGGGAAAGGTCTCTACGCAGACGATGGTGAGCGTACCGTAAAGATGGGGATTTTCCAGGTGCCCCTGGTTGATCCGTCGGGTTGCGGTGATTGCTTCACCGCCGGTCTTATCGCCGGCTTGCTGCGAGGCTGGGATACTGTCCACACGCTCGAATTCGCAAGTGCCGTCGGCGCCATTGGAGCTACGGCTCTTGGATGTACAGACGGAGTGCCGTCTTTCGCAACAGTGGAGCGTTTTTTAAAAGAGAACAAAATAAAGATATCTGTAGAGCCCTACAATGGTCGATAGGCCGATGGAAAATCTGATTCCAAGGAGATATTTATGAAAAACATGACGGCAATTGTCGCGATTATGGCCGTATTCGCCCTGGCGGTCTGCTTTATCATACTTGGGTCCATCTCGGTAGAATTGATGGCCCGGCTGCAGATAGACGAGAACCAATTCGGTACCCTGATATCTCTTTTTTCACTGAGCTGTCTGATTGCTCAGTTGTTCATTGGATTCATGGTAGACAAATTCGGGCACAAACCTCTGGCCGTCAGCGGCTTCCTCATTGCTGGTTTGGCTATCCTGTTGCTTGCATTCTCAACGTCCTATGCCCTTGTGCGTCTTGCCACGCTACTTCTTGGTGTAGGTGCGATTTGCTGTAACACTGTAGGCAATACATTGCTTCCAGTTGTCCTTTTCGAAGGGAAAGATCCGGCGCGGGCCAGCAATTTCGGTTGTGGATTCGTTGGGCTGGGCTTTATCCTGGTACCCCTGATGATCGGCACGTTTATGAACGACCTGGGCCTCAGCTATACGGTGTCGGTCTCCGTTGTGGGGGTGGGAGTCCTCATCTTTGCCATAGTCGCCTTGCTCGGCCGTTATCCACAAGCATCCACAGGCTTCAGGTTGATCAAGTCTCTCGATCTCCTGCGCAGGCCCGAGGTCTTAGTAGCTGCGGCGGCTTTGGCCTGCTACATCGGTCTGGAGTGGACAATGAACAACTGGACTAAGCCCCTCATGACGGAACTATATGAGGCAACGGGCAGCACTAACGCTGTTCGTAATGCAAGCCTGGTGCTGATGCTATTCGGTTTTGCTATGGCCGTGGGCCGGTTTGCCACGTCGGCTTTGAAGAACGTATCTGCTATGGGCGTCAAGATCATTGCCGTCATGTCGATCCTGGCCATACTGGCGATCATTGTGCTGGTGAAGGCGGGCAGCCCGGGACTGGCAATCCTATCTGTGCTGGTCATCGGCCTGGCATTCGCGCCGATGTTTCCCACGATCGTAGGCGTGACCTTCGATAAATTTGACCAGAACGTCTATGGGAGTGTCTTCGGAATCATTTTTTCTATTGGCTTGCTCGGTTCCATGATTTTACCGAAAGTCGTGGGATATCTGAGCAAAGGCAAAACTGTGCAGCAAAGTCTACTGATTGCCGCTATGATTGCAGGAGTCCTGTTTTTAATTGCGATTGCCATGGGAGTCGTGGGCAAGCCAAAGAAGGCCCAGTAGCCTCTGCACAACCTTCACTCGACGTATATACTCCAATCTTGCGGAAGCTTAGTGCTTTAAGTATAGCTGCCCAATTTTTTTGCAAAAAAATGTATTTTTCTGAATATATTTGTAAAATAATCTTGCTGGTTGCGATTGTTAGAGAGTATGTTAGTGCGTTAAGTAAACTCTATGGGTGAACTATGATTTCAGACGCTACGAGTGTCCCAAAGTATTATCAAATAAGCCAGCAAATCATCGCGGCAATCCGTTCGGGCCGGCTCAAGCCGGGCATGCAAATCTCCTCAGAGAATGAAATCATAAGGAAGTACGGAGTAAGCAACACAACAGCCCGGCGGAGCCTGCAGGAGATCGAGAGGGCCGGCTGGGGGACACGAATCAAAGGCAAGGGCACCTTTGTTTGCCAGAGGAATGTTCAACGCTCGGCGACCCGGATACTTGGCTTCACCAGAAATATGATCGAGGCGGGCTACAGCCCCTCCACGAAAATACTGGACGCCCGAAAGGTCACGAAAGGATATTCGGGCTCGATCAATGGCCGGCGTTACTTCATGCGGGGGCCGGTGTATAAAATCCACCGCCTCCGGTTTGCGGATGATACACCCATGATGCTTGAGGTTAGATATATTTCCATGGAATTCTGCCCGGAGATTGCCAGCCAGGATTTCACAGGTTCGCTTTACGAGATATATCAAGAGCACTATGGTCTGTCCCTGGTTGAGATCCAGCAGATACTGAGCACTGTAATGATAGACGCCGGCACGCAACGTTTCTTCGACGTGCGCGAACCGATTCCCGCCTTCAGGGTTGAGGGCGTGACATTCTGCGGTAAAGAAATGATTCTCGAGATGGAAGATTCGATTTATAGAGGAGACAAGTATCGCTTTTCCGTATGTGCAAAACCGTAGCTTGACGACGCCAATGATTTGTATAGATAATGAAAGATGATGATGTATTCGCGAGAATTTCTTGAACAGCTTTATCGTACGATTTACACCATTCGGATTTTTGAGACCCAGTGCATTAAGCTTTATCGGCAGGGGCTGATCATTGGCTACTTCCATCCCTACCTTGGCGAGGAGGCGATAGCGACGGGTGTTTGTGCCGCTCTTCGCAAAGACGATTACATTGTCAGCACCCACCGGGGCCACGGGCACTGCATCGCAAGGGGTGGGCAGTTGAAGAAGATGGTGGCCGAGGTCCTTGGCAGGGAAACCGGCTATTGCCGGGGCAGGGGAGGCTCGATGCACATTGCCGACCCGGAGACCGGCAATATCGGCGCCAATGGGATAGTGGGTGGCGGGATCCCGATAGGAGTAGGAGCCGGCTTAGGGATTAGTATACGGGGCAGCAATCAGGTCGTGGCACTCTTCTTTTCAGACGGGGCATCAAACAACGGCGTCTTCGCCGAGTCGTTGAATCTGGCCGCGATCTGGGACCTGCCGGTTATCTTTGTTCTCGAAAACAATCAGTACGCGGTCTCCAGCCCCATAGAAGAGATGAGCCGAATTCCGGATCTCCACAGGCGGGCGGAAGGATACGGAGTTGAAGCGTCGATGATTGACGGCAACGATGTGTTGGCGGTCTTCGAAGAGACACAGAAAGCAGTCCGGACCTGCTGTGACGGCAACGGCCCTGTGCTGATCGAGGCCAAGACTTACCGGCACGGCGGGCATCACGTCAACGACCCCGGTCTTTACATGCCGAAGGACAAGCTCGAATACTATAAAACCCACGATCCCGTAACGATTGCCAGAGAACACCTGATGAGCCGAAGCGATTGCACTGAACAAGATATCGCTGAGATAGAGAATGGAGCCAACCAGGCGATGTCCGAGGCCATCGAATTTGCCAGGAATAGCCCGCAACCCTCTGTTGACAGCTTTCTCGAGGAGGTGAAACAAAATTGAGCACTGATACCGGCACAGAATGCACTGAAAGGCAGATAATGTATCGCGAGGCCCTGAACGAGGCGCTTCGGGAGGAAATGCTCCGTGACCAGACCGTGTTTCTGCTTGGCGGCGGGATTGGTCAGCGCGGCGGGTCGTATAAGGTTACTGTCGATCTCCTTAATGAATTTGGACCAAAGCGAGTGATTGATGCCCCGATTTCCGAAGCAAGCTTCACCGGGACCTGTGTTGGTGCCGCGATAACCGGGATGCGACCGGTCGTCGAGATACTATTTGTAGATTTTACGTCGCTTGTCATAGACCAAATAGTGAACCAGGCGGCCAAATACAGGTTTATGAGCGGCGGCAAGGTAAAGGTCCCGCTTGTGCTGCGGACCCAAGGGGGCAGCGGTAACGGTCTGGCGGCACAGCACTCACAGTCTCTGGAGGCGTGGTACTATCATGTTCCCGGACTTAAACTGGTCATGCCATCTACACCCTGTGATGCCAAGGGACTCTTGAAAAGCGCGATCCGCGAAGATGATCCTGTAATTTTCATCGAGCACAAGCTGCTGTATATGGAAAAAGGGCCTGTACCGGAAGCTGAGTACACGATTGAACTTGGCAGGGGGGATATCAAGCGTCCCGGGCAGGATGTGACAATTATTGCCTGGTCCGGCATGGTCTCTCGGACGCTCGCCGCTGCCGAGAGTCTAACCCGCGATGGGATCCAGGCGGAAGTAATCGACCCTCGGACATTAGTGCCGTTGGACACGGAGCTAATCCTGGAGTCGGTTAAAAAGACCGAGCACCTGGTAATAGTCCAGGAGGCGGTTAGAAGGGGTGGGGTGGCATCGGACATTGCCTCCATCGTACAAGCTGAGGCATTCGACTACCTTGATGCCCCGATAGAGATATTGGCGGGCAGAAACACACCGATACCTTTCAATGTCAATCTTGAAAGGGCCTCGGTTCCGCAGGAGCCGGACATAGTTGCAGCAGTTAAAAAAACCGTGTATGCAAAATAAAGATTAGCACAGGGAGCAAAGATGCTGCTTGAAAATAT
>DQCG01000067.1:0-20338 GCA_003533825.1 Phycisphaerales bacterium | reverse complement strand
GAAAATATAAACCTGTTCGGTAGTACCGGAAAAGCTTGAGAGAGGATTGCACAATGGCCAAACCTATCATAATGCCTCAGATAGGGCAGGACGTGGAGACAGGCGTCATCGTCGAATGGCGTGTAAAAGAGAATGATTATGTGAACAAAGGAGATGTGGTTGCACTAGTGGAATCCGACAAAGCGACGTTCGAGGTGGAGGCATACGAGTCGGGCGTTCTGCTGAAGCTCCTGTACGACGCCGGTACGGAAGTCAAGGTGCTGACTCCAATTGCTTATGTGGGAGAGCCTGGCGAGTCGATTGAGGAACCACAGGCGGCGCGTGGCAGCCTCAAAGCCGAAGGCCTTGGGGATGGTTTCTCTAAGGTCAGCCATCCCCAAGCTGCGCTTGAGGCTGCCACCCACGGACAACAGAGCAGAGCCGGCGTTTCCGTATCCCCATCAGCCAAAAGAGTCGCCCGAGAACATGGAATAGACCTAAGTAAGATACAGGGGTCGGGACCGGATGGGCGAGTTACCAAACAAGATGTGCTGGCGGTGATACCTGTGACTGCTGCTGGTAATGAGGCAAAAATCGCCATGAAGGCACTCATTTTCGATTGCGACGGAGTTCTGGCCGACACCGAACGGGATGGACACAGGGTTGCTTTTAACAAGGCATTTGCAGCGAAGGGATTTGCGATAGACTGGGATGTCGAGCTTTATGGGAAGCTCTTAGAAGTCTCCGGCGGCAAAGAACGAATGAGACACTACTTCGACCACTACGGTTGGCCGGATGATGTTTCGGATAGAGACGCCCTCATCAAAGAGCTGCATAAGCTCAAGACGGACTTCTTTCTCCAAATTATCGAATCAGGAGAATTACCCTTGCGTTCCGGTGTGGCAAGAATTGTCGATGAAGCAATCGCTGCGAATATCACATTGGCCGTGTGCTCCACTTCGCACGAACGTGCGGTTAATCTCGTTGTTGAGAAGCTCCTTGGCCCGGAGCGGAAAGCGCATTTTAGTGCGATTTTGGCCGGCGATGTTGTGTCAAAGAAGAAGCCGAACCCTGAAATTTACAACCTGGTCTCGCAGAGATTGGGTATCGAGCCATCCGAATGCGTTGTGGTGGAGGACAACCGGAATGGTCTGCTGGCGGCCAAAGCCGCAGGTATGTACTGCATCGTTACCACCAACGGCTACACGGAAGATGAAGATTTCGCAGAGGCCGATCTCGTGGTTTCCGAGCTTGGTGATGAGCCGAACGTTCAGGTGGCGTTGGAGAAAATCAAACGTGTCGTTAGGAGCAGTTAATACACGAAGGGGAAAAACAATGAAAATATTCCTGGACACAGGCGATGTCGAGGCGATACGCAAGGCGTGCGACACAGATCTGATAGACGGCGTAACCACAAATCCCAGTCACATCGCCCAGACAAAGAGAAAATTCGGCGACGTAGTTGAAGAGATTTGCTCCATCGTGCCGGGGCCTGTCAGTGTAGAGGCCGTATCTGAGACAACGGAGAAACTCATCGAGGATGCCGTTCGACTGGCGTCGATTGCCCCTAATGTAGTCATCAAGATACCAATGACAGTGGAGGGTCTCAGGGCGGTTCCCATCCTTGAGGAACAGAAGAACGTCAAAACAAATGTGACGATGATTTTCTCGTCCACCCAGAGCTTTTTAGCGATGAAGGCGGGCGCCAGCTTCGTCAGTATTGTCCTAAGCCGGCTCGATGCCGTGGCGAATGAGAGCGATATTCTCGTCGAAGACGCTGCTATCATTAGAAATAACTACGGCTTCGACTCAGAGATTATCGCCGGCAGCATCAAGACGCAAAACCACATTCTTACCTGTCTTCGGGCGGGCGTTGACATCGCAACTATGAATCCCGACCTGTTCTTCCAGATGTTCAAACATCCCCTGACGGATGCAGGCCTGGCCCAGTTTGCCAGGGATTGGGAGAATGTACCCAAATAGACGAGGAGATATCTCATGACAAAAACGTGGCTTATTTTGGCGATTGCCTTATTTTTATATCAGAGCCTCGGAGCCCAACCTGTTCCGGGCGATGTATTCCGTGAATATTGCTGGTTCTATGAAAAAGGCGATGCGGGACAGTCTATCCGCGTGGGAGGTAAACAGGGCACCTATTACCCCGACCGCGGCTCCGCGCACGGTTATATCAATGCCCCTTTCACATGGCCGTTTGCTATCGATCTGGAGGATGCAGTCAAGGGCGAGATCGTGGCTGAAAAAATCTTGTGTCATGATGGCACCACCGGCCTGGCCATCCAGATCAACGACAGTGAGTGGTTTTATTTTCCCCAAGCCGGCCACATCCCCGCCCCCCGGGCTATGTATCAACACCACACCTATCCTGTCCTGCGCGTACCGGTATCGGTGTTCAAATCGGGTTCCGGCAATCGTTTCCGCCTGCGCGTGGATCCGAAACATCCATGGAACTGGCCTCAGAACCTGATCAACGGCCTGCATATCCGTATCTATTATAATCCCCAGACCAAATCCCATCCTTCAGGAACTGTAACGTCGCCGCAAGCCGGTGATTCTCTAAGTGATACATCGAAACTAACGGTCGATGCCCAGAGCCCCAATAGCACCATTTCACAAGTTGACTATGTAGGCCTGTATGAAGATGTCAATCTCGAGGGTGACGGTGTGTACCGCCAGTGGCACCATCTCTATTTTCACGGCCGGCTTATGCACTACATCGGTTCTACCACTCAAAGCCCTTTTGCGGTTGACTGGGATACGACCTGGATTCCTGATCAGAAAGAACCTATGCACATTGCCGCTCGTATTTCCGACAGCACAGGGCTGACCTATCAAACTGAGGCGATAACAGGACTTTCGCTCCAGCGTATGACACGATCCGTGGAACTTTGCAAACCTTATGATATTCCGCAGAAATGGGTCACACGCAGCGGCGATAAAACAGAGTGCTTCGATATACAAGGTAATCTGGGCCGAGCTGAAGCTGCCCAATTGGTATGGTCGAGCTGGAGCCCGGGTTATATGCGCGGTATCTCAATCAACGGCACGCAGGTTTTTGACCGGGAAGGTCCTCACTACCAGACCTATTATCACCGCGTGACTCTGAAGGATATTAGCGCCTTTCAACCTGGGCGCAATAAGCTCACTACAGGTAAGACACCAAAGATCAATGGAAAGATGGTGCATGGAATGGAGGTCAACTGGCCGGGTATTATGGTACTTATACAATATCATCAATAAGGAGACTGAAATGAGTTCAATCAAGGGTCCGGGTATTTTTCTCGCCCAGTTTCTCCGCGACGAAAAACCATACAATAATCTTTCGAATATTGGCCGATGGGTGGCCGGTCTCGGTTACAAGGGTGTCCAGATTCCAACGTGGGATAGTCGAGTGATCGACCTTGACAAGGCTGCCGAATCCAAAACCTATTGCGATGACCTGAAGGGTAAGCTCAAGCAGATCGGACTTCAAATCACGGAGCTGTCAGCGCATCTGCAGGGACAAGTCCTGGCTATTCATCCGGAGTATGAGGTTGCCTTCCAACCTTTCTACCCGGAGGGCTTAAGAGGCAATGAAAGGATCGAGTGGGCAACCAGGGAATTGAAGAAGGCGGTCGCCGCCTCGGCAAATCTTGGTCTGAAAAGTGTGCCCGTCCTGTCGGGCGGCTTTGCTTGGCACATGGTGTACCCGTGGCCGCAAAGGCCCCCCGGATTGATCGATGAAGCCTTCAAAGAGCTGCACAAACGCTGGAAGCCGATCCTGGACCTGGCAGAAAACAGCGGTATTGCCATATCATTCGAATTGCATCCAGGCTCCGATCTTTTCGATGGGGCAACTTTTGAGATGTTTCTGGATGTGTCGAAACATCACCCTACTGCGTGTTTGTGCTATGATCCGAGCCACTTCGTGCTTCAACAACTCGATTATCTCGATTTCATACGGCTTTACGGGCAACGGATCAAGTCCTTCCACGTTAAGGACGCCGAGTTCATACCGACCGGGCGCGTCGGTGTTTACGGTGGTTATCAATCCTGGGCCGGACGAGCCGGCCGGTTTCGGTCGCTCGGTGACGGTCAGGTCGATTTTAAATCTGTATTTACCCTGCTCGCCGAAGCAGGCTACGTCGGCTGGGCGGTCCTGGAATGGGAGTGCTGTGTCAAGAGCCCCCAGCAGGGGGCCAGAGAGGGCGCGCCGTTTATCGCTGAGCACATTATTGAAACTACAGAAGTCGCTTTTGATGATTTCGCTGGCGGCCAGACCGATATCGAGGTCAACAGGAAAATTCTCGGCCTAAGTTGAGAGCAATCTTTTGGAGGTAAAGAAAATGAGTGTTATAAGATATCTCACGGATCTTAAGAGACTGTTGGTTCTGAGTTGCTTTTACTGCCTTGCTCTTCCTGCTTTTTCCAGGCCCATAACGCTCGAGCACGTCGTCATTGACGAGGATGCCATCGGGCACAGAGAAGTCGGTGATATTGACCGAGACGGCTTCAATGATATTGTCGCGGTGAATTCAGGAGAGTCCGAACATTCGATCGTATGGTACGAATATCCAAATTGGAGGCGGCATCGTGTCGTGAACATAAACGGGTTCAGCGACTACAAGGCTTATCGTTCCTGCGACATTGAACTTGCGGATATCGATAGCGACGGCGATCTTGACGTGGTCGGAAGAATCGGCAGGCCGGAAGACGACAGGTACGGAATCAATTGCTGGTTCGAGAATCCCGAGCCCGGCAAGAATCTGACCGAAGGCGAATGGAAACGCCATGACATCGGCGAGAGCTACTATGCAAAGGATTTGGAAGTGTCGGATCTGGATGGTGATGGCAAATTGGATTTGGTCTCACGAGCCCTGAACGCCAAACTTCATATCTATTTGCAAGAGGATTCATCGTGGAAAGAGAGGGTGCTGGATATAACGCATCACGACGGCATGGACGTTGCAGATATGGACAGGGACGGCGATCCGGACATCGTGCTCAATGGTTACTGGATCGAAACGCCGGATGATGCGTTAAGCGGAAAGTGGGCCAAACATGATTTTGACAAGAAATGGTATACACAAAAAACGGGTAAGAAAGGCGCGTGGTATGATAACAATTGCAAAGTCGCTGTCGCCGACATGAATGCAGATGGCTGCCTTGATATCGTAATCGACCAGGCCGAAGATAAGGATTATCCCGTTTCCTGGTACCAGGCTCCGGCTGATCCCAGAGATGGCAAATGGATCGAGCACGTGATTGGCCAGGTAGACAAGTGCCACAGTCTGAAGGTTGCTGATTTTGACAATGATAGTGATTTGGACATATTTGCAGCCGAGATGCCCAATATGGCTCAGGAAGCCCCGCATCCGGTAATGATCATTGTCAATCAGGGTGATTCTCTTACATGGAGAAAGCAGGCCCTTGCCGACTATGGCAACTACAGCGCTCAAATCGGAGACATTGATAATGATGGGGACATGGACATCATTGGTCTTCGCAATCACAATCGTGCACCCATCGAGATGTGGCGAAACAAGACGAGTGACAACAAACTGTCTCTGGGCAAGTGGACTTATATTGAGGTCGATAATCAGCGCGGAAAATGGGGCGACTGGGATGAGCCGAACTGGCTGAGATATTTCGGTCTGGCCATGACCGATGTGAACTGCGACGGCTACAAGGATATCATCGCGGGGCGTTACTATTATCGCAATCCCGGCGGCGACATGACCGGTCAATGGTCGCGTATCATGTTCGATTCAAATGTAGATGCCATGCTTGCTTTGGATGTGGACGGCGACAAGTTTGCCGATGCGATTGCCGAGGCACTGCCGGACGTGCTCTGGCTCGAAGCCGAAGACGTACAAGGCAACTCGTGGAAGGCAACTAAGATCGGGACTATGCCGAAGACGGGACATGTGAACGGCCAGGGCTACATGCTCGCCCAGATCATACCGGGCGGCAGGCCTGAAGTTATCCTGGCTGCAGAAGACGGCAGTTACTGCTTCGAAGTGCCGAAGGATCCGGAGATAGGAAACTGGCCGAAAAGAAGGATTTCCTCCGAGACGATGGATGAGGGCATCGGCACCGGCGATATAGACTCCGACGGCGATATTGATATCGTCTGCGGGCGTGAACAAGGAGGTAATTTCAGCGTTGTCTGGTTTGCCAATCCCGGAGACGGCAGTAGCGATTGGGCAGGTAAGGCCGTCGGTCCGAGCGAGCATGCCCCGGACCGTATAGTTCTGGCTGACATAAACGGCGACGGCAGATTGGACGTAGTTGTTTCCGAAGAACGCTACCCCGGCAAAGAGCCTGATGCGAACCTGTGCTGGTATGAGCAATTGGCAGGGGGCAAGTTTGAGTGTCACACCATAATCACCGAGTATTCGCTCAATAACCTTGATGTTGCCGACATGGACCGGGATGGTGACTTCGACATTGTTACGTGCGAGCACAAAGGGCCAAAAGGAAAGTTTAAGCTGCAAATCTTCGAGAACGACGGAAACGGAAACTTCACGGAACGTCTCGCCGACAGAGGTAAGGAGAGTCATCTCGGCGCCTTGCTGGCGGATATGGATAACGATGGAGATCTGGACATTGTCAGCGCAGCCTGGGACAACTATCGGTACTTACACCTCTGGCGGAATGACGCTATCAAGTAGAGCGGCGGTTTTGTGAGTACCGGATTACGGAACGAATATAACTATTCAATCGAGTGCAGAAAGGCAAATGTAATGTTAATAGAACGGATAGGTTCAAGAATAGCATTGATGTTTCTTTTAACCCTTGCGTTTCCGGCATGGGCCTGGCCTCAAGAGGCGGATATGCCCTTCGACCACGTCATCCTGGATCGTGAGGGCCCGAAAGATCCCTGGGCGAAAATCGCAGGAGACATTAACGGCGATGCTTTCCCCGATGTTGTCATCGGCGGCCGCCAGGGACCTCTCGTGTGGTATGCATATCCAACGTGGTCCAAAGCGGTCATTGCCGATGGCGGCTATAAAACCGTCGATGGTGAGCTGGGGGACGTAGACGGCGACGGCGATTTGGACGTTGTCATGGGAGGTCTGATATGGTACGAAAATCCTCGCCCCGGCGGTGACCCTGCCAAGAGGAAATGGAGAGCACACAAGGTCGCCGATCATCCCACACACGATGTAGAACTTGCCGATCTCGACTGCGACGGTGATATGGACATAATCACTCGCGACCAGTCTGAGTTCGGTCATAAGGCAGGCAATAGAATTCATATATGGCGTCAAGACTCCGGCGACAAGTGGACTGAGAAGGTTATCAACTGCCCTCATGGAGAGGCAATAGCTATAGGTGACATAGATAGGGACAATGATCCCGATATCGTGATCGGAGGCATATGGTTTGAGAACAATCGGGACATTGTCAACGGGGCGTGGAATAAGCATCGGTTTGCCGATTGGCATCCGAATGCCACGGTGCAAATAGCCGATATTAACGGTGATGCCCGGCCGGACGTGGTTTTGTCTCCATCCGAGCTGAAAGGGCAGTTTTATAAGATGTCCTGGTTCGAAGCGCCATCCGATCCAAAAAGGGAAAATTGGACCGAGCATATTATCGCCGAACCTATCGAATGCGTTATTCATGGTTTGGTGACGGCTGATATCAACGGTGACGGCATGATCGACGTGGTCTCATCGGAGATGCACCAGGGATCTGATCCCGACGAAGTGGCTGTTTTTATAAATCGTGCAAACGGTTCGGCCTGGAAAAAGCAGATCATCTCTTCCAGAGGATCGCACTTCATCCGGGCCGCCGATATTGGCAATGATGGCGACATTGATATTATAGGCGCAAACTGGAGCGGTGGTTATCAGCCCATTGAGATGTGGGAGAACAAATCCGGAGGCTGGGTCCATCTGTCGAGCAGAAAAGAAGATTTGCCTTCGGCCGACGTCGGGCGGCAGGCGGCTTCATTGATCCTTGATATAGACAAGGACGGCGTGAATGATTTTGTTATAGCCGGATGGAGTGAAGAAACGAGTATGGTGTGGTTCAGACGCACTGCTGAAGGATGGGAGAGATATCTTCTCGATAATCGAAAAAGCCACATCGAAGCCGGAGGGACATATTGGGATATTGATGGCGACGGGGATCTTGATATTCTCCACGGCGGCAGTTGGGCCACGAATGAGGTCTGGTGGTGGGAAAATCCTTATCCTAACTATGATCCCGATACACCGTGGAATCGTCATACCATTAAAGATTCAGGCCGGAAGCAGCACCACGACCAGATATTCGGCGATTTTGACGGTGACGGCAAAGCCGAGCTGGTCTTCTGGAACCAGACAGCACAGAAACTTTTAATTGCCGACATACCTGATCAACCAAAGAAGAAGGAGGACTGGTCGTTTGCCGAGGTTTGGTCGTGGCCCCTCGCTTTCAAGTATGAGGGCTTCGCCAAAGCGGATATTGACCTCGACGGCAAGACCGATCTCATCGGCGGGGGATATTGGTTCAAGCACATAGAAGGGACCACCTACACAGCCAATCAAATCGATGACTATGGCATGTCGCGTTCGGCCGTCGGTGACTTGATAAAGGGCGGCAGGCCTGAGATTGTCCTTGGCTCCGGAGATGGCGTCGCACCGTTGAATCTCTATTGCTGGAAGGACGGCAAATGGGAGAAACACATGTTGATAGAAAAAGTTGATCACGGCCACACACTCCAAGTGGAGGATATCGACGGCGATGGGAATCTCGACATCTATACCGCCGAGATGTACGATCCCGGCCCGGCCTTCAAGTGCAGACAGTTGATACTCTACGGTGACGGTAAGGGCAATTTCGACACCGAGGTCATCTCTATGGGTATTGGCACTCACGAAGGCCGACTTGGTGATCTCGATGGCGATGGGGATATCGATATACTGCAGAAGGATTTTCAGAAAGACCAGCGAGTTGATGTTTGGCTTAACGGTGGAACGTACAAACCAAAGGGTGCCTGGTGGAATGGGAAGTACAAATACCGCCTACCTGTGCGAGTGGGAACAGGGAGTATCGAGAGAATCGATAAACCGGCCGAAGTTGATATTGACTTGGCCAAAGAACTAAAACGACTCTGTGTGAATGGCTCAGTAAACGAAGGTTCAATTCGGATTGTGGAAGTCGCATCCGACGGTAAGGTGATCGATGATTCGGTGGACTTCCAATTCGACAAAGCATTGCAGGGCGATGCCGGCACCCTTGCAGAAGGCAAGTTGACTCTCATGCTCAAGGGTATGACTCCTGCAGCAGGTACGCGAGTTTTTTACGTTTACTTTGGCGGTCCGAGCGATGTGCCGGCACCAGAGTTTGAAGGGCTTATCGCATGCACAGATAACGTCCGGCATAAAGACCAGGACAGTATAAAAATAGCGACAACAAATGCGACTTACTATTATCATAAAAAAGGTGCCGCTTTTGCCAGCCTGGAAGACACGGACGGAAACGACTGGCTCGGATACAATCCCGGCGTCGGGCCGATTAGCAAGAGCGGTTCAGGGGGCAAGTATCGCGGACTGCCTAACATGGGTTATCCCGAGGGATATTGTCATCCGGGCAAAACAGTTTCGAGTAGCAGGATTGTCAGCCAGGGTCCCATCAGAGTTACTATCGCTTCAGAGTCGAATGATGGCAAGATGAAGTGCCGCTGGGATATCTTCCCGGACTACGCACGGCTCACGATTCTGAAGATGCGGACTCCTTACTGGTTCCTTTACGAAGGAACTCCCGGGGGCAAACTCGGAATAAATTCCGATATTTGTGTAAGGCCGACCGAATCCGGCGGTCTTAAGACAGCAGCTTCACTCAAATGGGACGGCGATATAGTCAATCTGTCCGGCCCGGGTGAATGGCTGTACTTTGCTGTTCCGAAAGTGAAAAGGTCGTTGTTCTTAATCCATCATGAAGATGACGAGGGTATCGATTCTTATTGGCCGATGAACGAAGAGATGACTGTTTTCGGCTTTGGCCGAAATGGTCTGAATAAATTTATGAGGACTTTGCCTGCTCAATTTACGATTGGCCTATGTGATGGGATTTCTTTCGCGGATGTCTCTAAAGTGATTGACTCGGCATACCGAGATTTTATCATACACACAGGTCCCATACAGACACAAAGCGATGTAGAGAACCTCAGTGTCAGCAAAATAAGGTAGGCTCAGAAAGGAGAAGATTAACGTGGCTGAACAAGGATATAAGAAGTTGTATGGTCAATATCAGATGAGACAGCTTATAGTTTTATTAGTCATTATCTCCGGACTGATACCTGTCCAGGCAATGGATAGGGAATTAGTCAATACTTCCCGAAGCCCGCATGTACGAATGCGGAATGTCGATATGGATGCCGTCCGTTGGACCGAAGGATTCTGGGCCGACAAGTTTGAGTTGTGCCGCAGGGCCATGCTCCCCAGCGTACAGCAAGGCTTACTTGATCCATTGAATTCCGAACACCTGATCAACTTCAAAATCACGGCCGGGCTGGAAAAAGCTCCCCGTAACAGCGTCGACTGGAGTGATGGTGACTGTTACAAATGGCTCGAATCGGTCGCTTTGGTCTATCAGGTTACCCGGGACCCAAAACTCGACCAGTTGATGGACGAATGGATCGATATCATCGCAAAAGCGCAGGCCCCGGACGGCTACATCGCCACGCAAATCGGAAATAACACTGCCAACCGCCTTAAAATGCCCCATAGACATGAACTCTACTGCATGGGGCATCTGCTTACCGCCGCCTGCATCCATCATCGCGTTACCGGTAAGGATAGTTTCCTCGGTATTGCTCGTAAAACAGGCGATTTCCTTTACGAACAATTCCAGCCCCGCCCCCCGAGACTTGTGCATTTTCCGTGGAATCCCTCGGCTTATATGGGTTTGATAGAACTATACAGGACTACGCGTGACCGCCGCTATCTCGAACTGGCAGGAATACTCATCGACAACCGCGGCAGCAGCCCCGGTGGCGGAGACCATCGCAATGGCGGCACTGACCAAACCCAGGACCGTGTACCATTCCGAAACGAGACACAAGCGGTAGGACACGCCGTATGTGCGACCTATCTGTATTGCGGAGCTGCAGACCTTGTTGCCGAAACCGGCGAGAACACCTTGCTTGAAGCATTGCGCAGAATCTGGCTCAATGTGACAACACGAAAGATGTATATCACCGGAGCTGTCGGTGTTGGCGGCGGCGTATCTGCAAGCGGAGATCCCCTGCATGAAGCCTTTCTTGCAGATTATGAGCTGCCCAGCCGCAGCGCCTATTGTGAGACCTGTTCCAACATCGGAAATGCCATGTGGAACTGGCGTATGCTCGCTCTTACGGGTAATGCAAAATATGCCGATGTCATGGAGCGGGTGCTTTATAACAGTATGCTCTCAGCGGTTAGTGCCGACGGCAGGAAATTCTTCTATTGTAATCCCCTCAAGTGGACCGGGGAGCAGACCGGACCTCATAAGCACCATACGGCAACAAGATGGTCGGTTCACAGTTGTTACTGTTGTCCGCCCCAGGTAGCTCGCACTATCGCCGGCCTCAGTGGTTGGGCCTATAGTGTATCGAAAGAAGAGCTCTGGGTGCATCTTTATGGCGGCAGCACGCTAACAACCCAATTGCCCGACGGTACAGAAGTATCTCTGGAACAAGAGACCATGTATCCCTGGGATGGGCATATCACTATAATCTTCCGCAATACTCCCGAAAAGCCTGTTTCTCTGAAATTGCGAATCCCCGGCTGGTCAGAAGAGGCGACTCTCAAAATAAACGGTAGAGATTCTCAAAGTGCACCCAGGCCCGGCTCCTATGCAACTCTGAGACGAAAATGGTCTGCCGGCGATAAGATAGAACTCGAATTACCCCTGGAAGTCAGGCTGATCGAGGCCCATCCCGACGTTGTCGAACTCCGTAGCTCTGTTGCGGTCATGCGAGGTCCCATCGTCTATTGCCTTGAATTGCCTGAACAACAAAATGGGCAAAACATCTGGAACGAAGGTATTTTCCTGCCCGAAAACATCCGTTTCAAATCCCGTTTCGATAAAAGCCGATTGGGGGGGATAACGGTTTTGACTGGCCGGGCCCTGAACGCTGGGGGAAAACAACGTTTCGGCCGTGAAAAACAAGCATCAATTTCTTCCCGAAACGCCGATTGGACAAATCAGCTCTATCGCAGGTTTGAATCCCGTTCTATCAACGGAAGTGAAATCGGAAACATCGACATTGAATTGATACCCTATTTCGCGTGGGCAAACCGCGGCGTGTCCTGGATGGAAGTTTGGATACCACTGGTAAGATAATTGCCATTTCCAAAAGTATGCCTAATTTTAATTTTGCAAAAGTTCATTTAAAAACTTGCCTGTATCCGGATAAGATGATGCACGGAATTTTGTCCCCTATGAGACTTTTACACACAGCAAGCGTTAAAATCAAATGGAATGGTGTGCTATCATAGGGACCACCGCAATCGGCCAAAAGAGGTCTTTATGCCCCTGTACTTTGAGCCGGGCGAAGAAGCTCAGGTGGACTGGTACACTCAGATTCGAGTCTTCTGCTTGACCAGAGTCATGAATTATGGTAACAATGATGTCGATCTGGATAATGGCCAAGTGGGCGGCCAAGGACATTGAAATGAAACAGATCGTTCGGGTAAAATGACGTGTTGCAGGGTGCAAGAGCACCTTTTACGAAGTTAAATTGAAATCACGGCTTGAAAAGAAAAGGAGGTTCGAAAATGGCATCGAAACGAATCGAGGTAATGATTATATTGACAGTTATGGTCTTGGCGATAGTGATTTGCAGTCAAGTCATAGCGCTTCAGCCGGTGAAGGACAACATAGCGCCGCCTGGATTTCGCGCACTATTCAATGGCAAGGACTTCACCGGCTGGAAAGTCCCCGAAGGTGACAACGGGCACTGGAAGATCATAGCCGGCGTCATCGACTACGATGCCGAGAGCGAGGCTAAGGGTGATAAAAGCCTTTGGCATACCGAGGATTTCAAGGACTTCGTGCTACATGTGGACTGGCGGATCAAGGAAACACCCTATATCAATCCGCGTATACCCTACATATTGCCGGACGGCACCCACGCTAAAGACATCACAGGCAAGGAGATGAAACTGGCCCTGCCCGATTCAGACAGCGGTGTTTTCCTGCGCGGGGCCGGCAGGAACCAGGTCAATATCTGGTGTTGGCCGATCGGCTCGGGAGAGTTCTACGGCTACCGCATGGACAAATCGATGCCGCCGGAAGTTCGGGCGGGTGTGACTCCCTGCCACCAGGCCGATAAGCCCGTAGGCCAGTGGAATCGCTTTGAGATCACTATGCGGGGCGACCAAGTCATGGTTGTGCTTAACGGAATCAAGGTTATCGATAAGGCCCGGCTTCCGGGCATCGCCGAGAGGGGCTCCATCGCCCTGCAGCACCACGGCGGCAAACGCAACGGCCAGTGGAGCAGCCCGCCCAGCCTGGTGCAGTTTAAAAACATCTTTATCAAGGAGTTGAAATAGAAGTGCCCGCATGTCTGCATTAAGTATCGTGTTTTCTGAAAAGAATAATATTGCTTTGTGTAGACCTTTATGGTATATTGATTATTAGTTAGAACACATTCACAGGGCTGAGGGTATCTCGCTTTTTCCTCTCCCTCCGCACCTCAGCCCTGTTTCCTCCTTTTATCAAAGGATCTAACTGAAGTTATATGCATACTTTTCTTGTTGCCGTTGTTCAAATGCTGTCTATGGCAAAGAGCAAGTATCGAGTGCTCGTGGATGCTTTGACGGTGTTCCATTATGATATATTTCGTTCTCGGACAGTTTCATGATTTTGTTGTTGTGGGTCCAGCTTGAGAAGTTTCTTGTGCGATCATGATCCGGGAATTGTCGATAAAGAATTCCAGGGACTTCTCTTTCCAGTGATTCTAATGACCCATCCGGCCTGGCAATACAAGTAGGCCACGATGAATAATGGCCGGATGAATTGCCGGCAATGACCCACATTAAGTTGTCCGAGGCTCTGACCCTGATTTCCGCAGGTATGATCTCGTCAAGTATGGTCTTGCCTTTATGGTGTGCGTTATAGAAGGAATGAAACATTATCTTAACACCTTTATGTCTGTATATATTATACATCTCCGGAAAACAAGAATCATAGCATATCAAGAAACCTAATTTGAATCCTTTCAACTCAAGAATTACAGTGTGGTCACCGGGAGTGTAGAATCTTAAATCACCGCCCGTCAGCATGGACTTGTCATAACGATCGACAATCTTTCCTTCGTCTGAGATTATGTAAAGACAATTCAAGGGCTTTTCATTTTTGCTAATGTAATGAGCTGATCCTAAAATGACCCAAATGTGATGTTTTTGGGCAAGTGACATGATACTGTATGTTTCATCTCTTAATTTAGACCAATTGAAATTTTCAAATGACGGTATGTCTTTGGGTGGGTATCCAGTGAGAGCTGCTTCTGAAAAATGAACTATATCGGCTTTGTTCAGAGCCGCCTCCTTGATGAACCGCTTAATGTAATCTGCATTGCTCTGAATATTCCCGGACACAGGGAATTGGCACGTGGCCACTTTCAGCTTTTCTTCAGAGCGACTTTTCCCGGAAAAGCCTGTCAAGAATATGGCAGCTAACAATGAAACTCGTAACAGAAGAGATGTTACGTGTTTAATCTTAAAGTTATATGAATTTGTTCGTTTCAACATATTTCTCTCCTCTCTGTCCATATCATGTTCTTTCTGTCGTAATACATATGACTATGATTATACAGTTCTATACAAAAACCTGAACGATTTTAATGTCTCATTCGGGGAATGGGACATGAAAAAACTGTCCGAAGATGTGTTTTTGTGCTAAGATGCGACTTTGGGTGTCATATACTTGTTAGTACGTGGACTTTAAGCACTGAGTTTGAGAAAGGATGTGCAAATGTCAAATCATCTGAGCAGACGGGACTTTATGAGCTCGGCCTTGAGCAGCGCCGCGGCAATCGCTTTGTCCGGATGCGCCGGCGCTATTCGGCAAAATGCCGCTGATTCGTCCGGCGGCAAATCCAACATCGTACTGATGTTCATGGACAACGTCGGCTACGGAGACCTGGGCTGCTATGGTAATCGAGCCGTGAAGACGCCACGAATCGACAGACTCGCTGCCGAGGGCGTTCGCTGCACCGACTTCTATATAGCATCGCCGTCCTGTATGCCCTCTCGGGGTGCGATGCTGACCGGCAGACATGGGATTCGCAACGGTCTGAACGAACAGCTTTGGAAGATCGACGAACACGAGCAGATAGCGTTGCCGCACTCTGAGAAGATCCTGCCTCGCTATCTCGCCTCGGCCGGATACGTTAGTGGGTGTTTCGGTAAATGGAACCTCGGCTTTGCCCGAGGGAGCCGGCCGACCGACCGCGGCTTCGATGAATACTTCGGCAATATATCCGGAAACTGCGATTATTACACGTATATTTACAACGGTCGCAACGATCTCTACCACGGCACCGAGCCGGCAAAGGCTGAGGGTTATAGCACGTATGTTTTTGCTGATGCAGCGTGTGAATTCATCAGAAGGAATAAGGACAAGCCATTCTTCTGCTATGTTCCGTTTAACGCGGCACATTATCCGAATCCGAAAAATAAGCCGGCCGGAACGCCATGTCTGTGGCAGGCCCCGGACGAAGCTTTTGCCCGCTACAGTTACTCACCAAAAACGCTCGATGAACGCGAGCGCTACCGGGCGGTGCTCACGGCGATGGATGACGGAATAGGCAGGATCCTCGACAAGCTCGACCAACTAAAGTTGACGAAAAATACGATAGTCATCCTGCTTTCGGACAACGGAGCGTTTATCATCCCTGCACGCGGAATGGAGTGCGCATCCAACTACCCGCTGCGAGCCGGCGGAACAACGCTTTGGGAGGGCGGCATCCGGGTACCCTGCATCGTTCGATGGCCCGGACGGATCAAGCCCGGGACAGTCTGCCGCGAGCCGCTGGTCAGCATGGATTTTGTGCCGATGGCCCTGTGTGCCGCCGGCCTTGACCTACCAACCGACCGTGCGCTTGACGGCAAGGATCCGACAGATGCGCTGGCCGGGCAGGCTGCCTCGCCGCACAAGTACCTCTACTGGAGCTGGGGCTCGAACAGCGCCGCGATACGGATGGGCCGCTACAAGCTCCTCCGCGAAAAGCAGAGCACCAACCAGGACTGGCAGCTCTTTGACCTGGAATCTGACATCGGCGAGACTGCCAATTTGCGCGCGGCAAAGCCGGAACTAACCGAACACCTCAAGGCCGAGTACGAGCGATGGGAAAAGGAAGCAACCAGCGGAAAATGAACATTAAAAAGGTGCCCTTCCCACGAGTTGCAAAACATTAGAATTCTTCGAAAATTCGTAGTCGAGTATACGTAATATAGCTCTCTCATTCAGGCATGCTTTGTATTTCCTGTTTTCTGGCTCCACCGATTGATCCGCAATTTTGGCTGGTATCCCAACAAGGCCAGGGCATTGGTAAAAAGCATGTTAAGGTCAAACAATGCGCAAACTTATCACACAAAAGCTCTGCCAAGGAAAAGGGCTGCGTATCTGAGACACACAGCCCTTCAGTATCGCAACTAACCGGGCATTATCCCGGCAACTATGGCTCGTATACAATCTCGATGCTGTCCGCATCAATCATACCCTGGACCTCGGCCTGGTCACTATAGGCGTCGAAATCCTCGATGACGCGGACTCTCGTTGTGGGAGCCAGGTGGCTGCTATTGTAGATACGGATATCGTCGTACAGCATCCGGCCGGTACCTTCCGGATCAGCATCGGCCTCCGGGCCTACACCCAGCGTCAGACGCATGATCCTGGTCAGATCAAGAGCCGCGTTCCGGGCCGCAAGCTCAGACAGCGGAATAAGCCATTCAGTCCACTCCTGAATATTCGTGGGCGAAACGGCTTGGTCCTCCGGATCATACTCCACCTTGGCCTGGTTGCCCGCTTCGTCCTCGACCGCAATATACAAAGGAGCCGGGGTGTTGAACGGTACGCCTATCTCCTTGTATTCTACGTTCGCCAGAGTCAGCGGGGCACCGTCCATCGTCACGTTGGAAAATATCGTGGTGTTAACCTCACTGCTGGTATGGGAAGTCATGGCCAGACCCATATAGGGTGGAGTATCTACGAAAAACACTGTCCTATATAATTCCTGCCAATCATTTCCATTTTCGCTCTCCCAGCATATAACGGAGCCCGTACCGGTACGTTGGATGCGCACCCAGTGCGGGGCATTTACATCCTGTATCTGGGTAACAACACCGCTCTGATTGCCACCATCAGATCCGCGCATTTCCACGACAACACCATTCTGGGGTGTGACAAAACAGAAGATGTAAGCTGAGTCGTCATCCAGGCCCGAGCGGACCATCACGCCCGCCTTGGCCCAATCATTGGTGGCCTCCTGTTCATCGACCCGGGCAATCAGGTCCGCGGATTCAGCGCTTTTATATGCGAATATAAATTCATCGTGCGTGCCGGCGATATCACTGCCTGCTACTTCCAGCGTAAACTTATCGTCTGCGTAAGTCACGTTAGACGTTGGCAGTTGGCGTCCTTTGAACCACACGCCCAGGATTGCGCCGTCGTCCGCAGTGAAGTCCTTGGATGGATCGAACCATCGCGTAAGCTCGGAGTAGCTGACTGCAGCGTTGTGATTATATGCCATCGGTAGGGATTGTCCTGATCCTCCGTGGACATCCCCGGTCTCCACGTACGGGGCGTAAACTGTATCGATCTCACCGCCTGAACCATTGCCCTCCGCCAGTTCGACCCACTCGTTATTTACAAGGTCCTGCATGCCCCAACTGTCCTGCCACTTTGAGTACACTATATGCTCGGCACTGTAATTCTCGAAGTCATCCAGTACCACAAACGGCGCGGTGGTGAAGCTCCAGATGTCTCCGGCCCATGGGCTCTCCGGATCGAGATCGTTCACCTCGTTGATACGCCAATAGTATGTTTTCCCGCGTTCTACCTGAGGCATGAATGTTGTCTCGTCAACCTGACCCATATCAACGCTGGAATCACCGGCGGACACGGCATCACGATCCTGACCGAGGTATACGTGGTGTTTAACAGCCTTGTTGCCTGTAGACCATGTCATTGTCAGATCCTCGACGGCTACGTCAACCGCACCATCAGCGGGGCGTGGACTGCTGGCCTTGGGCGGGGCCGATAACGCCTGGATGGGAATTGTCTGCAGGGGGATTCCTGCGGTGCTCCAGAGCAGTTCTATTTGAGCGTTGTACCCTACATCGAAGTATTCCACCACGATCTCGTGCTTGCCCGCTTCGAGTTCGACAAACCCCTTGACCTCGGAAAGACCCCAGGAAGCAAGCATGTCGTAAAAGACCACCTCACCATCGATCCAGCAGGCGGCCCCATCATCCTTGCGGGCCATAATCATATATGTATCCGTAATCGGAATCTCCAGTAGGCCTTCCCACCGGGCGGAGAAATTGTCTGCGGCTACCACATCGGTCTCCGGTGAATCGTTTTGCCATTCGAATGCAAGCGGACCCTCCACGCGGGTCAGGACCGGATTGCCCTGAAGGTTCTCGTTATTGAAGTAACTGCCCAGCAGGCCGCCGACGTCGGGACCCTTGGTAGTGAAGCTCCACACATCGCCCTCGGCCATCTTATTCGTAGTCATGGAATCCACACGCCAGTAGTAGGTGGTCTGCGGATCCAGTTGGCCGGGATCGTACTTGTTGGTCATAGCCATCTCGCCTACCATACCAACGGATACGTCGTCTCGGTTCTTACTGAAGTAAACCATGGCCATAGTGGCGTCCGCGCCGGGTTCCCAGGTCAACACTGTGTTTGGATCCACCCACTTCATTCCGTCCGGCGGATTGGGCGCCGAGGCTTTGCTCCTCTTGAGTTCGAAGTTCCACGCGTCACCGGCGATTGTATCATCCGCTGTCACAGTTTCCACCCGCCAATAGTACGCCTTACCGGATTCCAGCGTCTGGTTCAGGGGCAATGCGTTCTGATTCGTGGAACCAAGCAGAGTTCCTGCAGCGCCGGCTGTAACGTCCTCCAGATTCTCGCCGAAGTACACGTTGTGCGAAATAGCCCCATCTGTAGGCATCCAGGACAGAATCTGCGGAGCCTCTTCGAGCATGCTCTCGTGACGCGGATCCGGCTGGGTAGCCTTGGACAGGCCCACGGTGAATATATAGATCATCTCGTCGCTGGTAAGCAGGCGATTGTACATACGCACATCGCTCAGAAAACCGTCCATAGCAGTGCCCGCGTAGGGTTGCCCTGCGGGCTGCGGGCAGCCGCACTTCTTGAACAGACGGTTATCCTCGTCACCGGTCGTACCCCAGTCCTCGTTCACGCGCGCACCCAGCGTTACTTCACAGTCGCTGTCGATGCGCCGCCCGGGGGCATCGGGATCCGTTGCCGCTGCTACATCGGCCCAGTCTGTCCTCGTGCCCGCCAGCTCGCCATTGACCCAGATGCTGGCGTACTCCTGGTCGTTGTCCCACATGCCGGTTATATGGTTCCATACATTATCCGGCGCATCGCCAGCCGCATAGCCGCCAGCGGGGGTGCGGGGATAGGCCCAGTGGACCAGGGTTCTGGCGAAGAGCATTTGCAGCTTGTAAGCCCGTTCGCCCTTGCCTACGAATGTGGCCCAGTTGTTGGAATTGACCTCCTTGACCCACGCAGCTATTGTAAAGGATTGCCCTTCGAAGTCGGCCCAGGTGGGGGGATCCGTGCAAGAACTCAAATCGTTCGGGTCCTCATGCGGTCCTGGATTTTTGCCGCCTCCACATCTAATATAGTCCGTCCCATCGAAATAGAGAGACATGCCGCCTTCGTGGTCAACGACCCACTTCGGATCAGCGGATGCGGGATGGCCTGTTGCAGAGGGGAACTGACCGTGACGGCCATTGCCGCTGTAGTCGGTTACAGTAGTGCTGCCCGGACCGTCGTCGAGCTTCCACCAGGCCACCAGGTTGTCCATTCCCGGGTCTGTGCCCTCAGCAGAAGCCGCCGGGATCGCGGTTAGATATAGGCACAGACAGAAGAAACATGTAAGAACACATCTTCTACACATAGTTTTACCTCCTTCTTAAACTTGATTTGTTATGCCTCAACCACAGATATTGGGATAGTTACACTAACGATTGATATTAGTCATACGCACAGATCCTCCAAACACGCCAAATCTGTTGCGAGGGTCAAATTACACTAAATCCGAAATCAGAACTCCTACGAACAATCATACACCTTTACTGCCGATAAAACAAATGTTTTTTAGAGACTGTAGTAGCTTTAC
>DQCG01000068.1 GCA_003533825.1 Phycisphaerales bacterium | reverse complement strand
AAAATAACTGAAAATTAGACGAAAATATGGTAAAATGATAATTAGTTCATTATCCAATTTTTAAGGTTGTCGTTGCGAGGAGGCCAAAATATGAAACGATATCAAATCCTGCTTTTTGCCACTTTAATAATAGGTACCCTTTCCTATGCCGGGCAGAAGGAGATAAAAACAGAAACAGCGTCATCTATTATCAAAATTGATCCTGAAACAATTGAAATACTTCGAAAAATCAACTCTGCCAGTGCCTATGAAGTCCCTGATTTGGGGCTGCGACAGGATACAATTTATGCAAAGACGGCACAGGACGTCGAGCCATTTCGACATGTCAAACCTTTCAAAGAACACTTTCTGCTACAAATGGAATATACCGGTCCCGGCCGAGCTAAACCTGAGCCGGAGGATATAGAGACTGTTAAAATTGGGTTTATTGGCCCGATTATGTCCACAGTCTCGGTTGCCACAGGCGGAAAAAGTCATGAAGAACCGCTGGGAATTAAGATGCTTCAGGGCGCACGGCTCGCTATCGAACAAACAAACGCCAAAGGAGGATATCTCAAGCGTAGTATCCCCTTCGAGTTGGTCATTAGCAACGATAACGGTCTCTGGGGTGCCTCCGGGAACGAAATCGTCAAACTGGCATATAAAAACAAAGTCTGGGCGATTCTCGGCACAATCGACGGTGCCAACAGCCACATTGCTATCCGCGTTGCGCTAAAGGCAGAAATCGTCATGATGAATTCCGGTGACACGGACCCCACATTCATCGAAACGAATATCCCATGGGTCTTTCGCTGTATCAGTGATGACCGTCAGCAAAGTTACTTGCTTGTTGATTACATATACAGAAAACTCGGTCTTAAAAAAGTTGGAATCATTCGTGCGAGTAACCGATATGGCCGCTTTGGTGTTCGTGAAATCAGCGATGGAAGCCGGCGTCTCGGCTATCCGGTTATTCTGGAAATGGCCTATAATCTGGGAATCGACGATTTCTCTTTACAACTGGAACGTCTAAAGGAAGCAAATCTGGATGCGATTGTCCATTGGGGTGATGCTCCTGAAGGCGCAATGATTCTTAATCAGATGCGAGTAATGGGGATGGAGCACCCTTATTTTGCCTGTGACCGGTGCTTATTGGATGAATTTGCCGAAATTGCCGGCGAAAACGCCGAAGGAGTCATCTGTACTTCTCCCTGGAATCCTGATAGTAAAAGCAAGAGGTATACTCAGTTTTGTGAGGCATTCAAGAAGCGTTTTGGTGAAGAGCCCGAAACCTTCGCAACTCATGCTTATGATGGAATGAACATGCTTATCTGGGCGGTGCAGGTAGCAGGTCTTAACCGGGCAAAAATCCGGGATGTACTGGCTTACAGAACTGTACCAATGAAAGGTGTAACAGGTGATGTTATCCTAAGCGCCTGTCTCGATGACGTCGGTGACGTGTACTTAGCCAAACGAGAAAACGACAAATGGAACTACTATAGCCGAGAAGACCTTAAAATCCCACGAGGATACATTCCTCTTCGTGATAGAGTAAATCGACCTCTGGCGGCTACGCGTTAATGCTGAGTCTCCGAAAGGATAAAAAAACACAGATGTCCAGAATTCTCTATACGAGTTTCATACTTTTTACCCTTTCTTCGATGATATGTGCCGGGGATACTCGTTCCAATAAGCGGCCATTGCGTGCAGTCTTTTCCGACTTGAGAATCCACCAAACAGACTATGCCGGCCCCGGACGCGAAAAGAGTCCTCCCATCAACGTCACAGAAGTGCTGATTGGATACTTCGGCCCCTGCACGGCTTCCGACCCGGAAGGTGGTGACATGTGGCGTGCGGCGTCTTTGGCCGTTGAACAAGCCAACCAAGCAGGCGGTTACAACGGTCTGCCGTTTCGACTGGTGGCCGGCTGGTCGGACAATCCCTGGGGATCGGGCGTCACAGAAGTGATCCGCATGGCCTACGTGCATAAAGTCTGGGCCGTCATCGGCGGAATCGACGGGCCATCGACACATCTGGCCGAACAAGTAGTTGCGAAGGCCCGCCTGACTTTGCTCAGTCCCGCAAGTACGGATAAGACGGTGAACCTTGCAAACGTGCCCTGGATGTTTTCATGCCTGCCGGGAGATCACCTTCAGGCACCGATTTTAGCACGGGCGATTGCATCGGATATCAAAGATAGCCCATTTCTCCTCGTATCGGCGGTGGACCACGATTCTCATCTTTTCACAGTCGAGCTTACCCGGTCTTTTATCCGGCACAGGCTGATGCCGTTGCACCACTTTGAATTTAAGCCCGGACAAAAAAAATACGATGAGCTTGTGGAGAAAATCGTGCACACTGAAGTGGAAAGCCTGGTCTTAATTGCCGCTGCACAAGAGAGTGCAAAGCTAATCCGCGCCATTCGAGAGAAAGGTTTTAAGGGCTCTATCTTTGGCGGCCCCGATATGGGATGTCGAAGTTTTTTGAAACAAGCAGCTGCGGCGGCCGAGGGCGTTATCTTCCCATTACTTTATACGCCCAGCAAATATTCAGAGAGCTTTGAAGAAAAATTTATCCGCCGTTTTGGAGATAGTCCCGACTATCTTGCCGCACATACCTACGATGCGATGAACCTTCTGATTGCGGCGATACACAAAGCCGGACTCAACCGGGCACGTATATGCGATGCAGTGAGGGCTCTGTCCGGCTTCCAGGGAGTCACAGGACCGATACAATGGGACCCCCTCGGAAGCAACTGCCGAACAACCAGCCTCGGTACGATTCGAAAAGGCCGTGTGCGAACACTTCGCAGAAGAAATCATCCTGCTTACTCGGAGACGGCTTTTGAGCCACCCTCGGTCAGCGTTAGAAGTCGATTAGCGGCTATATTCTCAAAGACATCGATGCCGCCACCTATCCAATGAACCTCGATGCGGTCAACCCTGTCGCGATTTCCCAATCCGAAGTGAAGGCGCATGCCGTAATGGCTTTGGTATCCGCGACCGCTGTGAACTTCATCTAACAAAGTCAAATCACCCGCCGTCACTTTGATATGTGCACCTATCCCATCGGAGTTGGTTTTTACGCCTCCGAGACAAATTTGAATCCAGTGATTATCGTTGGCCGAATCATTGCGGAGAACCGTGGGCTCCCACCGGGAGTTCAAAATTACGACATCGATATCACCATCGTTATCCAGATCATCGAAGCCGGCTCCGCGACTGCTGAGTTTGACTTCCAGTCCATCCCCGCACTTGTCCGAAACGTTAACAAACCTTTCCCCGCCGGTGTTCTCAAGAAGAATGTTTTGAACGTGGTAAGATGTGACGTTATCAAAGAGCTCAACGTTATCGTGCAAGTGGCCGCAGGCGATAAAAATGTCACGATCTCCGTCGTTATCGAAATCTACAAGACTATTGCCCCATGTAACGTGCGGAAGCGTCCCATCCCCGGCTGCGGTCACTCGCGTAACGTCTTCAAAGGAACCATCCCCTAAGTTCCTGTAGAGTGTAGCCAGGTCGCGCTGATAGGAAGTCACGTAGAAATCCAGCAGACAGTCGTTGTTATAATCCCCGCATTCGACACCCATGGTTCCCTGGGCGGTGCCGCCGAGGTCGTATGCGAGACCGGTTATGAGCCCCACTTCCTCAAACTTCCCGGCACCGTTGTTTTCGAAGACAGAGTTTCCGGCAACATCATTGCCGACGAAGATATCGGTATCACCGTCGTTGTCATAATCGGCGCAGATCATCCCCATGCCGGTTCCTTTATGTGCCGCGATTCCGGATTCTATGCTAATGTCACTAAACGTGCCGTCACCATTGTTTCTGTACAGAGTATCAGATGTCGGGTAGTAATTCATAGGCCCCACATACGCCGGATAACCGTTGAAGCGAACAATCTGGTGGTTTTCATAAGTGAAGTCGACGTAATTGGCGACGTAGAGGTCGAGGTCACCATCCTTGTCAATGTCCAGAAAGCATGCCCCGGCTCCCACTTTCCGGCCGTTAGCTACGCATGCTTTTTTCGTTACATCGGTAAAAGTCCCGTCACCGTTGTTTTGGTACAAAAGATTGAATCCGTAATTGTTCAGGTAAATGTCAGGATCGCCGTCGTTGTCATAATCGCCTACGGCAACGCCCAATCCGTATCCGGCGTCGCCGACCCCGGCCGAATCCGTCACCTCGGTAAACTTCCATCCGCCTTCATTGCGATAAAGCGCGTTCTTCGGCGGCACTTTTACGGTGGTCCCGCGCAGGGGCGCGCCATTCAAGAAATAAATGTCAATATCCCCGTCTCCGTCGTAGTCGAAGAGCGCCACGCCGGCACTGACGGTTTCAACAATGTAGCGTTTGCCTGAGCTGCCATCGGTGTGAATAAAAGCAATCCCCGTTTGCTTCGTCATGTCCCGAAGCCGAATTGATGCGGAGACGCAGTCTGAAAGCAAAACATACAAGCATAGCAGCCCTACCGCGGCACTTTTCCGTAAAAAACAACTACTCTGACAGCCGGAGGCTGAAGTTCTCATGTCACTTTTTCTCCCGAATCAGTAGTTGCATTCTCCGGTACTGTGCATTGCCCGGCTCCAGCTCAATTGCTTGCTTAATGGCCCAAAGCGCACCCGCACTGTCTCCATTCTTGTCACAGGCGGCGGCAAGGATGAAATAATTAAGCGCGGCCGGTTCCAGCTCTACGGCCCTGGAAGCGAGTTGCTTTGCCTCGGGCAGGTTACAATTATTCTGCAGATAGAGCTGGGCAAGTGCACGATATCCATCGGATCGCTTCGAGGCAACTTTCATCACTTTCCTGTAGGCCTTTTCCGCCTCTTCGAACCGGTTCATCCGGGCATTGATATTTCCTATGAAAAAATATGCGACCCCATTATTCGGGTCAATCCCGGCAATCTGCTCATACAGCTTGAGGGCATCCGGTAGTTTATGATTTTGCAGGTACAGCGCCGACAAGTGGAAACGGCACTCGACATTGTTCGGATCGAGCGTAGCGGCCTTTTTCCAAAGCTGCTCCGCTTGATCCGAATTTCCATGTTTGTGGTAGACCCGAGCAATATCAGTATGAGTGTGAGCAACACTTCGGCGTGTCACCATCAGCGGGTCCAAAACCTGCCTCCAGTGCCGACCGGCCTTTCGATCCTCGGCCTCGAGCTGCTTGAACTTCTGCTGCAACTGCCTGCTTTCGTCCTTCAGTCCCAGCCTTGCACACATAGTAGCAAGCCCATAGTACGCTTTGGTATAGCCCGGTTTGATTCGAATCGCCGCCTCGAAATTCTCTTTGGCCTTTTGATACTCCTTCAACTGCTGGTAAGTCTCTCCAAGCAGAAAATAGCTTTCGCCTGCATCCGGGAAAATTCCGATATCCTTCTGTAACTCCAAAACCGCTTCTTTGAAATTTCCAAGGAACACATGGGCTTTGGCAATGCGAAAGTGAATACCGGGCGTAGCCGGATCATTCTCAAGCACCCTGCGGAACAGCGTCAATGCCCTCTCGTATTGGCCCTTCAGTAAAGCAATCCGGCCTAAATGGTCACAGGCATCAGCGCGATTGGGCAGAAATTCCAAAGACTTTTGCAAATACTTTTCGGTCTCAACAACGTTGCCCTGCTCAAAATACGCCATCCCCATCAGGAAGGCCGCATTCGTATCGTTGGAAAAATCTGCTAAAAGACGGCTCGCAACCTCAAGCTGCTCTTTTCTCAAGGCGAGGTCCTGCTCTTCTGCCGTAAGGTTCCGCCCGGATGAAAGGTTATAAGGCTCATTGTTATCTGATGTGGCGAAAGCTTCTTCGATTTGCGATACTTGCCCGCCGGCCGGTGAGGCGGAAGCCTTTCTGCAAAACCACATATCAACAGCGATAATTACAGCGAAAACGATTATCCCCGGCAGAAGCACACCTATCTTTCGAGTCGGCATAATAGGAGGTTCCGTGCGATGAGAACCCGGTTTCTTTTTCCTTGCTCTTTGTGATACCCTGCATTTCGTCATCGGCCGTCACCTCCGGAAGGCCCCGGGGTAACGGAACTCGATTCTGTAATGGTCACAAGCCGATCCGCTCGGATATTTTCCAGAATGTCGACTCCGCCGCCGACCCAACGGACCTCGATACGGTCGACCTTCTCGCGGTTACCCAGTCCGAAGTGAATGCGCATTCCGTAATGACTTTGGTATCCGCGACCGCTGTGAACTTCGTCTGTAAGAGTCAAATCGCCCGCCGTCAATTTAATCCGTGCCCCTACGCCGTCCCGGTTGGTCTTTACACCCCGCAAACGAACTTGCAGCCAGTGCCCTTTCGACGTCGAATCATTCCTCAAAATAGTAGGTTCCCGTCGAGAATTCAATATCACCACATCCACATCGCCATCGTTATCCAAATCGTCAAAGCCCGCGGCCCGGCTGCGCAGCTTTACTTTCATGCCGTCACCGCTTTGATCCGACACGTCAACGAACTTGCCGTCCCCTTTGTTCATCAAAAGTACATTTCGAACGGAAGATGAGGCGGTATCATCATAAAGTTCAATATTATCCTGCAGGTGACCGCAGGCTACAAAAATGTCGAGATCGCCGTCATTATCGAAATCGACGAAACTATTACCCCATGTGACATGAGCCAGCGTTCCCGCGCCGGCGCCTGTGAGCATCGTTACATCTTGAAACATCCCACCGCTCATATTTTTATAGAGCGCAGCCTGCTCCTGAGCATAGGATGTCTGGTAAAAATCGAGCCAGCCGTCGTTGTCATAATCCCCGCAGTCCACCCCCATGCTCCCCTGATCATCGCCGTGCAGGTCATAGGCGATCCCGGCGATCAGACCTACTTCCTCAAACTTGCCCGTCCCGTCGTTCTGGAACAAAAAATTTCCATACACATCGTTGACGATATGAACGTCTGTGTCACCGTCGTTATCATAATCGACGGCAACCCCTCCCATCCCCCATCCCTTGTGCTCTGCCACTCCGGACTCGACGCTGACATCCGTAAATGTCCCGTCTCCGTTGTTGCGAAACAGGTCATTTGGCATCGGAGGAAAATCCATGGGGCCCGCATACTTTGAAATTCCCTTCGATGTTCTCATCAGATGGTTCTCGTATGTAAAGTTGAGATAATTGGCAACGAACAGGTCGAGATCGCCGTCTTTGTCCATATCCAAAAAGAGCGTTGCCGCCCCCACCTTGCTGCCGTCGGCCACCCCCGCCTGAGCTGTCACATCTGAAAAAGTTCCATCGCCGTTGTTGCGGTACAGAACATTCGGTCCATAGTTGTTCACATATATGTCGAGGTCGCCGTCATTATCATAATCACCGGCGACCACGCCGAGACCGAATCCGGTATCGCCTACTCCGGCCCGGTCTGTAACGTCGGTAAATCTCCAGCCACCTTCGTTGCGATAAAGAGCGTTTTTCGGCGCCTTGTCGTACTTTGTTCCTTTCAGAGGAGCACCGCTTAGGAAATAGATATCGACATCGCCATCCCGGTCATAATCAAAAAGCGCCAAACCGGAGGTTACAGATTCGACGATGTACCGCCGACCACTACTGCCATCTGTATGTATGAAAGTTATTCCCGTTTCCCTGGTAACATCGTTAAGCACGACAGCCCCATCGGCACGTGCACATACGAGCACAGACAATACCATCAGGATATTAATAAGTCGTCTTATATCTAATTCAAAGAATCGGCCACGCATGAAAATCACAACGTTATTTCCTTTGCTGAATTTGTTTGTACAGATGCTTATATTGTGCATTACCCGGATCCAACTCAACAGCCCGTTTAACAGCAGCACGCGCATTAGTAAAATCTCCAGTCGCGTAACAGGCCCATCCAAAAACGAAGTAGTTGGCCGCGGTCCCTCCCAATGTTACGGCTTTTCCTGCAAGCTGCCTGGCTTGCGGTAACATTCGCCCCGTTTTTAAATACAGCCGGGCAAGCTCGCGATATCCATCGGACTTGCGCGGTGCCAGCGAAATCATTTTGCCAAAGGCTTCTTCAGCATCGTCAAACTGCTTCAAATGGCCCGATAATATCCCTATCATAAAGTAAGATATCGGAGATTCCGGTTCAATATCACGGATCTTTTGATACATTTGAAGGGCTTTCGCAGGCTGCTTTTTTGCCTGATATAAAGAAGCCAACTCAAGAAAGCATATAACGTTTTTCGGGTCAAGCCCTGCGGCTTGTTTGAGCTGTTCTTCAGCTTCGTCCAATTTCCCGTTGTCCCGGTACATACGTCCTACATTAATATACGTTATGGCTGCGCTTCTCTGCGTCTGAAAGAAATCGTTGTACTCGACTTTGCGACCCTTAAGGCCTTTACGCTCCTCTGCTTTGAGCTTCTTGAAAATCTCCGAATACTCCTTTGCCTTTTCCCTATCGCCAAGTTTGGTACAGACAGAGGTAAGACCATAATAAGCGTTCGTATAATCCGGTCTGATTCGGATCGCCGCTTCGTAGCTTTCCTTTGCCTTTTGGGATTCCTCCTTAAGCAGATATGTCTGGCCGAGTAAAAAGTAGGCAAAATCCGAGCTCGGCAAAATTTTAACTTGCTTTTCAAGCTCTTCAACAGCTTCATCATGCCGGCCCGACATCATAAGCGCGTGCCCCAAATTGCTGCGCACGTCCGAAAGCTGTGGTTGTATATCCAGGGCTTTTCGATAGTGCTCNNATCGACTTCTCAAATTCACCTTTTTTCAGAAATAACCAGCCCATGCTTTTGTACACGTCCGTCCGCTTCGGATTTATCTCCAGGGCTTTATTCAGGTATTTCAGTCCTTCAACAGCATTGCCGTGCCTAAGCCATAAATTGCCCATTACTACGAGAGCATCATCATTATCCGGAAAGTCTTTGTTCAGCTTTTCAGCAAGATCCAACTCCTTTTTTTTCAGAGCGGCAACATCTTGCTCGGTGGCAAGCGGCTCAATAACCGGAATTAGTACCCGTTCTTCCGTTTGTACCGGGGGCTGCTTTGTTAGTTTCGGTTTTTCATCCGTTCGCAAAAGTGATTTCACATAAAAAGCTCCGTCCACGGTCGTACATATGGCCAATAATAGTACTAACGCCAGAACGGCATTTTTGTGAACGAACAAGAAAGACGGCTGCGAATGTCCGGAAGTCTTAATTTTCCGCGAATCGCTTTTCTTGTGCTTTTTTCTACCTTGACTGGTTTTCTTATGCATCTTCATCACAGATTACTCTTGTCGAAAGCTCCCTCGGAGCAATAGCTAAATAATCCGTAAAGGCTTTATTTTCCAAATGAGCCTGAAAAGGCGCTCTCATGCAAGTTAACATCAATTATACTCGACAGGCCGCTTGCGCCTGGTCATCGTACACTATTTACGTCCATCACCTTCAATAAGCGTCAAAATCCGATCCACGGCGATATTCTCAAAAACATCGACTTGGCCGCCTATCCAATGTACTTCGACGTGATCAACCTTGTTGTACTTACCCAACCCAAAGTGAAGACGCATGCCGTAATGACTTTGGTATCCCCGGCCGCCGTGAACTTCGTCTATCAGAGTCAAATCACCCGCGATGACCCTGACGTGCGCCCCTATACCATCCCGGTTGGTTTTCACTCCTCGTAAATAAACTTGCAGCCAATGGCCTTTAGAAGGCGAATCGTTCCTCAAAACAGTGGGTTCCCGCCGGGAATTCAATATGACCGCATCCAAGTCGCCATCGTTATCCAAATCGTCAAAGCCCGCACCACGGCTGCACAGTATCACCTTCATGCCATCGCCGCTTTGATTGGACACATCTATAAATTTTCCATCACCGGCGTTCATAAGTAGTATGTTTTGTGCCATATATGTGGTTGTATCGTCGAACTCTTCGACGTTAACCTGAAGGTGACCACAGGCAATGAAAATATCACGAAAGCCGTTATTATCAAAATCGACGAAGCTGTTGCCCCACGTCACATGGGGGAGGGTCCCCGCACCGGCACCTGTCACCAGTGTAACATCTTCGAACATGCCGCCGCCAAGATTCCTGTAGAGGGTAGCAAGCTGCCCTTGGTAAGAAGTCACATAGAAATCCAGCAATCCATCGTTGTCGTAGTCGCCGCAGTCCACTCCCATGCTTCCCTGCTCGTCACCGTGAATGTCATAAGCGGCGCCCGTCATTAATCCGACTTCCTCAAACTTCCCCGTCCCGTCATTTTCGAACAAGAAATTCTCCCCCACGTCATTCCCAATAAAGACATCCGTATCGCCGTCGTTATCGTAGTCGCCACATACGATACCCATCCCCCATCCGGCGTGATCCCCCACGCCGGATGATTTACTGACATCGGTAAACGTGCCGTCGCCGTTATTACGGTACAAAAAATCGGGCATGGGAGGATAAAAGCGGGGATTTGCATATACGGGAAATCCCTTGGTTGTGGTAGTGACGTGCTTTTCATAAGAAAAATCAAGATAAATTGAAACGTAAAGGTCTAAATCACCATCCTTATCCGCATCGAGAAAGCAAGTCCCCGCTCCCACGTGAAATCCGTTGTCCACGCCTGCCTTTTGCGCTACGTCCGTAAACGTACCGTCGCCATTGTTTCGATACAGGACATTCGGCCCGTAATTATTCAGGTAAATATCAAGGTCCCCATCATTATCATAATCACCAACGGTAACGCCCAAACCGTATCCACTGTCACCGACGCCTGCCCGCTCTGTAACATCCGTGAATTTCCATCCACCTTCGTTGCGATAGAGCGCATTCTTCGGCTTAACTTCAACTTCTGTTCCTTTGAGTGGTGCGCCATTCAAAAAATAGATATCGATATCCCCGTCATTGTCATAGTCAAAAAGCGCCAATCCCGCGCTCACCGTCTCCATTATGTAGTGTTGGCCGGACCCGCCATCGGTGTGCGTGAAAGTTATTCCCGTCTCTTTTGTAACATCGCGAAGCAGCATGGGACTATCGGCAAACGCATTCACGGAGAAATGCAATAATAACATCACAATCGCAAACCGGCACCCAATAATCATCCAGTCTCCCCGGCCTTCTGCGAATCCAAAGGTGTCAATTCCTGCTCTTAATATGCTCATACACATTCCTGTATTTCAAATTGGCCGGCTCCATTTGTATTGCCTGCAATATCGCCTTGAGCGCATTTTCCGAGTCGCCGTTCATGTCACATGCCCAGCTCAATACAAAGTAGTTTAGGGCGATCGGCTCCAGCGCCACGGCCTTTTCCGCAAGCGCTCTGGCTTCCGGAAATCCTTTGCCTGTTCTAAGGTAAAGCTGGGCAAGCTCGCGATAGCCGCCGGATAATCCCGGTGAAATCTCGATAACTTTACGGAAGGCCTTTTCTGCTTTGTCAATCTGTTTTAAACGTACCGACAGGATTCCGATATTTAAGTGGCAGAGTGGGTCTTTGGGATTAACTTCACTGATTTTTCCGTACAATGAAATCGCATCAGTTATACGGTTGCTCGTTAGATAAAAAGATGCCAGCCTTTCAAGGCAGAGGACATTATTCGGATCAAGTGTCACTGCCCTTTTCAGGAGTTCTTCTGCTTTTTGGAAATTCTTTCCGGCCTGATACATTTGTCCTGCGAGCAGGTACGTTTCGGCCGCACCTTTTTGCATAGCAATAAGATCGTCAACGGCCTTATTGCGATCCTTCAGAACCTTCATGTCCTCGGTTTTCAGTTTTTTGAATGTAGCCATGTACTTCTTAGCTTCGTCTCGTTGCTTCAATCTCGTGGATAGGGTAAAAAGCCCGTAATAAGCATTAGTATAGTCGGGATCAATCTCTATTGCCTCTTCATAGCTGCTTCTGGACTTCTCATAATCTTTCCGCCGCAAATATAACTGACCGAGTAGAAAATAACTGAATGTGGAACGAGGAGAAATCCGAATGTCATTCTCTAATTCTCCGATTGCTTCATCCTGTTTGTTCTGCCCCATTAAAGCAAGTGCAATACTATTATGAACGCCGGGAATGTTGGGATCTATTTCCAGAGCCGTTTGCCAGTACGAAATCGCCTGCTCATACTGCTCCTTGTTCATGTAAAACCAACCTATGCCTTTATAAACATCGGCCCGCTCCGGATCCTTCTCTAATACCTTATTGAAGAATTCCATCGCCCTGATAGCGTCGCCGTGCCGCTCCCATACATTGCCCATTAGCATGATCGGATTTACCTTGTCGGGAAAATCCTTCATGAGCCTTTGGACAAGTTCCAGCTCCTTCTTTTTCAATACGGCAACTTCCTGCTCCGGAGTTAGTTCGGAACCAGCCGGTGCCGTCAGCTCTTTCGAATTCGAGGCCATCACTGTTGTTTGCGGTTTTACATCAGACTGCGAGAGCGCGGCCGCCTGGAAGAAACTGCAATTAGAAGCACATATCATGATTACAGATATTATTACCAACTCAGTGCGCCTTGGAGCAGGTAAAGCGGGTGGTTGCGAATATCCGAAATTGCATGTTTCCCACCCCTTAGTTATTGTATGCCGTTCCATACAAATAGCCTCGATCAGAGTGTTTATATAGCTAATAAAGCTCTATATCGACCTGTTCTCATCTAATCATAAAAGATAAACAACTCTAATGCAAGAGACCTTCAAACACAGATATTTTCGGACTATTGCTGAAGATGAGGTGTGAATCTTATTCAGTGTATGGATTACCTACCCGCCGGGTATTAAATCGCATCCGGTATTCCCGCCGCTTTTTATCATCGGGATACTTTTCGTTCGTTCCATAGGGATAGGTACTCATGGAATGGAAGGGAAGCGGTTCCACGGTGTCGGGATATGCCGAGTATAGGTCCATGTCTTTACAGAAGCTGTCGGTTTTGAGAATAAACGAACGATCAAATCCCTCCGGCGACGGACCAAAAGCACCTGCAGAAAAGCGCAGTGTAAGCTCCTCTCCTCTGCCCATGATGACGTAACAATCGTCCGCATTATCCAGAAGCTCCGTCACCTCACCATAGCGGGTATAATCACCCTCCATAATTTTCCATGCAATGGCTCCATCCACACTCCTGTAATCATAAAGATTCGGATGCCGCCCATCGGGAGAGTATTCCTTCGGGTAACCAAGGAAATGAAGATCCGCA
>DQCG01000273.1 GCA_003533825.1 Phycisphaerales bacterium | reverse complement strand
ATTCTACACAGCAAGCCCTACGTACACCTGAGATTTGCCTTCCTTACTTGACATATAGGCCATCCACAGGCCATCTGGTGAGAACGCTGCAAAATGTTCTTTGAATTCTGTCCTTAGTTTAAGCTCAGGTTCGCGGTCTCCTTCCAGCGAGAGGACCCAGATGTCGCTCATACTGGTGGGATGCCACTCGGCAAATATTTTATTGCGTTGTCGTGCATCTTGATCTTGCTATCCATGATAGCCAGTCCCAGGGCAGTGATACTGATCGATTTCGTGGACGAATATATGTCGTACTTCTGTTTCTGGTCGCCCCAAGCCATGATGAGCTGTCCACCTCGGATAATGCAGCCCGAGCCCCCGCCTGTTTGAGCGTACTTTCTGGCTGACTCTAGCTTTGCCTTATCCATTGCGACTTGCTCTGGCTGTGCCGACGGGAATGGAAACTGGTCATCGGCACGATTGGGATGTAGCTCCTTGATGCGGATGTTTCGATATTCGGAGCTTTTCGTGTGCGGTAAAAATCCGATGCGCCCTCTGGTGCGTTTGAGCCCGGGATGGTTCTTTCCGTCAAGGGTCTTGTCCGGCAGGTCTTTCAGGTCAGCATCGACGATCACGGCTCCATTGAGCGTCACTTTGATATAGCTTCCCTGACAGAGGATTTCTTCAGTATTCCATTCACCGGGCTGCTTGAGGTGGCCTGTCCTGGCTTTCACAACGCCATAAATGGAACCGTGTTTCTGCCAGGATTTGAGGCCCTTCCAGTAGTGGTTATCAATGATCTGGATCTCCATGGCAACGAATGCTGCATCGCCTTTTAGGGGAGCGCGAATGGCCACACCACTGTTGGCTCGTTTGCCAATCTTGAATTCGAAGCGCAGGATGAAATCCTCGTACTGCCTGACGGACATCAGTTTGTGGTCCTCGCGCTTCAAACCACCGCTTTTGACCTCGCCCGAAAAGACCATTCGCCCGTCCCGGATTGACCAACGACTGGTCGGATTCAGCCAATGGTCGAAGGTCCGGCCGTCGAATAATGAAACGAAGCCAGCCTCGTTCTCGTCTTTATCGTCCTTCACACGCGGCGGAAACACTGCCGCGACGACAGGCCTCAGCAACGGCCCAAGCACTTCATAATGGTTGGCCCCGTCTTCTCGCGGCAACCGCCTACCTCGTTCGCCCCCGCGGACAACGATCAAATCGAGGGAAGGGATGACCACAATCAGACTGTCATACAATCCCCACGCCCAATAGGCGTCACGAGGAACATCCTCCAGCGCGCCGTCGACATTGTTCCACCAGAGGAGGCTGTAATGGTCCGAGGCGTTGCCATACTTGTCGGACCATTCCAGCAGGCCGATGACCGAATCTATGTGCCGGCTGGCCATCTCTACAAACTTCTTGGGCAGGATCTGTTGGTTTTTCCAACATCCGTTGTGCAGATAGAGATATCCGAGACGCGCTAATGCCTCAACGTTTGCATGGATGCCCGCGCCAAACTCGCGTCGGGGAATCCCATCGATTTCGTGCTTACGATATTGGTTCTTTCGCCAGCGAAGGTCGTCGCGCGTGATGCCCAGCGGCGTGAACACGCGCTCGAACATTAGATCTTCCAGGTCCCGCCGATATTGGAGTGTGATGCACTCGGCCAGCCAGTTGGGCCCACCGTCGCTGTAGTGCCATTGCGTGCCGGGCCTGAACAGGAGCTTTTCGTAACCACCCGGCTTGTCGAAACCGGCCGTCTGCGTAGCGAGGTGCCGGATCGTAATTTTGTCCAGCCATCCTGTTTTCGCATTACTCTGTGGTGGAACGCCAAGGGTCGGATGGTAGCTCTTCGCGGGAGCGTCGAGTTCAATCTTGCCATCCTGGATTGCGACACCAAGCATGGTTGCGCCAAACGACTTCGTTGCCGATTTAATGTCGTATCGCTTCTTCTGGTCACCCCAGCGCGACACGGCCCGGCCGTGTCGCAAGATCATCCCCGAGCCACCGGCTGATAGCGCATAGCTTTTGGCCTGCTCCAATTTGGCCTTATTCATTCCGACTTGTTCCGGCATAGCCACTGGAAACAAAAAGCCCTGATCCTCTCCGGCGTACATGTTCAGGACAAAATAGCAGACAATCAGCATGGCATGTAACTGGCAGCGGATTAATGTATCTATTGAATTCATATGTCTATCTCCATCAGTTAAGAGCACAGCAAATGTAAGCTCCCCTAATACCCCAGCTCTTTTAGAACCTGGCGCATGTTGCGAGCGCTTTGGTAGAAATCCTCTACCTGGTTACCGTATTCAACGATGACCCAGTCCGCATATCCGGTCTTCTCCAATGCCTTCATCACGCCCGCAACATCCAGCGCGCCTGTACCGAGTTCAAACCACATGTTTTTCATCTTCTTGCCTTTGCCCACCGCCTCCGGATTCACATCCTTGAGATGAATGCAAGCCAGACGCTCACCCAAATCATGGATCGTCTGCACCGGATCATCACCGCATAACAAGAGATGACCCGTATCCGGACAGGCCTGTACACCCGGACGCTTATCCAGATAGCGCAGCAGGTCTTCACGCGTCTCTACTGAACCGGTCCCCTGACCACCTCTACCAATATGATTATGAACGGCGATAACAACCTTCCGTTCACTTGCATAGTCAACCCATTTTTTTGTCTGGTCTTTGGGCACATGACATCGAATGCCCGGTATACCTACCTCATAGGCAAAGTCGATAGCCTCTTTCAACTTTCCACTAATGGCAGCACAAGTGAGCCCTGTCTGTTGGCATTTGGCCTTAAACTGTGCGGGCGTAACGCGAACCTTCTCAAGCAAGGCTTCAAAGCCCTGATATCCGGTCTCCTTTACCAAACGCAGGCAGAGATCCAGATCCGTGTCCCACTGTCTGCTGCAGTTCCAGAAATGATAGCCAATTTTTATACGTTTCTGACGTGTCCGCTTAACAGTTTTTCCGTTGCCGCTTTGAACTCCGGCTATGGCCCCGATGCTTCCTACTAAAGGAATCGCAATGAATTCCCGTCTCGTAAAACTTGTCAGCATAAATCATGTCCTTTCATACCAGGCTTCTCATGCGCTGGGGCAAACGTCGCAAAGCCGATGACCACCTGGGCTCCCAGCAATATGGATCTATACCTTTTTATTTGTTTGTTCTCCTTGGGCTCTCCAAAGGTATGACTTTTAGGCACGCCAGGAGCGACGTCTGGGAAGATTCTTATCGCTGAGTATTTTTTTCGCGATAGCGACGTTTTCGACAATCTGAAAGTCAAACATCCCTGCCACGACTATATCCGCGCCGTTTTCATAGGCATACTTGAAACCCTGGTTTGGATGGACGATCCCGGCACCAAGCACTTTATAGGCAATCCAGGGCTTCTTTACCTTATGCATGAAGGCAATGGTCCTCTCCGGCGTGACCGAATAGGTCGGCACAGCAGACGTATGCGCATTGTTCAGCGTTTTAAAATAGAAGTCCACATCGACTTTCTCTTTTTCCAGTGCCATCGGAACCTCGATCATGTGTCCTCCCACACCGGCAATAAGACCGTTTTTCCTGATAAAATCAACGGCCTGCGCCAGTACATCGACTCTTCCGTCTTTAACGAGCTTGTCTCCACAGCCGCCCTGGACAAACGCACCCACTGCTCCGTTATCGATAGCCTTTTTTATCATACATGTCACGTCATCTGCATATACATTGCATTGGGCCAGCCACTGGATCGTACCGCCTCGTTCCTCCCAGTATTTATTGAGCAGCCTGATGGTATTCTCATCGCGGCTTCGGGAGCCCACATTTGCGATAATGGTATTGATCCCAGTCTCTTCCGCCAGCTCGAGGATATCCATGATCTTTTCGTCGGTGAGATAGTTCTTCATCAGCCCTGCCACGAAAATCAGGTTCCTTCCGTAGGCATAGCCGTTAATCTGATTTCCGCCGCAGATCAACCTGCTGATCTTGACATGGCCTATCTTCGCCAGCGGTAATCCCTTAATTGTGTCCTGTGACATGGGCGCTACGAGGGTTTCTTTTGCCGCGGATGCCTTTTGTCCCAGATTTAAGCCTGACACGGCTGCCGCTGATACCGTAGCGGACTGCTTCAGAAAAATCCTTCGGTTTAAATCTTTCGACATAATATACCTTTCTTTTTTAGATGCGAGTTTAAAGCTTTGAAATCATCGCTAACTCATTGCAGTTACTTATGTTCTGGAAGTGCCTTCTCTCATCGTGACAAACTGATCGGCCTCGATATAACAGTCTGTTTGAGTTAGGCAACGGGCGTCCGACGTTCTTGGCCATCTGACGGACTTTGGCTAGGACTGCGATTTCGACTTCAGGCGAGAAGAAACCGTGATCAGTATACAGGCAGCGTGTCTCGTAACCGCCCTCTGCCAGCACCGTTGCGGTGGGCAGATATCCGAAGCAATCATTAGAATAACCGGCAATCCACAGCTTGCGCGGTCCCAGCACCTTTTCAAGAAGCGGTACGTAACCATTAACCACTTCACCGGGAAGAGCGACCAAAATGAGATCGTCACCAAACCGCCACACGGCGAACGGCGCGGAATACCTGCTGGCAAGCGGCTCGCCCCGGTCGAGGGCCTCGAGCATCTGGCGAGCGTTGAACGCGAGATAACTCGGTCCCTTGATCATTTGCTCCAACTGATTCCGCGGGGGTACGGGCTTGAGTGGCAGATCGGCGTAGTCGAGTTCCGCGCGCAGAGGACCACGCACCGGCAAAAGCTTTTCGGCCACTACGCGACACACTTCCGCCCCCAAGCTTCGGCCGTGCTGCGTAGCCGCCCCGACCGTACCCCGCGGATGGGGATTCGCACTGCCGCCACAACCGATTACGAACATCGCCTGTACCCCGGGATGCTGCTCTTCAACGTATTGCTGTGCTAAGCCTGCATAGTCACCTGACAATTGGTAGTGCTTGCCGGTCAGTGTGGTATTGTGACAAGCGCAGCCGAAAACCAATGCTCGCAGTTCGCCATTTGCGGAATCGACGCGCAACACGGGCACACTCCGATCAACATAGCCACGCGGATTAAAGCCCAGCCGGATGCCCCGCTCGGTGAACTCGCGACGGTTCATCACGAAGTTAGTCACGCCTACGCCCCAGGAGACCTTGGCCGGTCTCAAATCGGCCAGGGCTGCGACCGCTAGGTCGGTAAGTTGGCCGGTTAGTCTTTTACAATACCGATGTACGCATTCTGCCTCGACACCTTCGAGGTCGTACGAGGTCGCGCCCGACATACCAATCACCGGTCCCGTGTGGGTGTGTGAAGGATTCAGAAGGATTTGCCGGCGTTGAAGAGCTATCTTCTCCATGATCCGGCTACAGATGAAACTGGCCACCTTGGCGTTGTAGCCGATCACGTCGGCGGTGAGCAAGACGGCACGCTCGCCCCGGCCATCTTCAAACGCCATCGCCTTGGCATACAGATCGGTCAGCACGCCCTCCGACGGCTTGTTACGCGAGGCATAGCCTGCCATTCGTATGGGTTCTTCGGGTGTGATCTTCACTCGCGCCAGGCCAACCTGTAACTCGGTCTCGTCAGACCTGGTGACGCCGGGTGCGCTGAGAACGAAACCGATGATCAGCAGAACGGGGATGATCCGCCGGTTTTTTATGCGAGTGCTCAAGAACATGGTTGACCTCCTTTATGTGGATGAATAAAGCAATATGATGAGTTCAAATGCCTGTCGAAAGACGGTGGATTACGCGCGGAAGCTTGCTTATGCGATACGCAGCACGTTACTGATGAGATTCTGATGTATTGACAAATCTGTCTGCCATTCATGATTTGCTCCATTATTAGTTACACCGCATGGCATGTGTCTCCATTTCAGTCTATTCCTTCTCTAACTTCACATACCCATCCCGGTAAATATCCAAGTCTGAGTTCAAGCTGTGCTTCATAAAGGGATCTGGGTGTAACATCGTCTCTATTATTGTACTCTAACGCATTTACTTTACCAGTTCCAGATGTCAGGAAGTTCACAGGTTGTCCATGGATTCCGACCACGATCGGAGTCACATAATAAAATGACCTCTGATAATCCCAAAAAGCATATTCATCGTATTCAGGTGTGGGATCGGATAAACTCACGTTGTCTCCTCTTGTAGGGTCGGTATTCTTGTGATTCCAGGGAACGAAATATTTCAGATGGTTTGGTCTTCCATGTCCGGCACCAGCACTTGCTCTTCTCTTGAGCCCACCTTCAGTTAGATCATACAAAGTTGACCAGATCGAATATGAGTGGCTGTCCGGCCCTGTTCTTGGATGGAACTTATATCTCCATATGACATTACCGCCGCTGCCCTGCAAGTAACCATTGATACTTGGACCATGAGTCAGTCTTGATCTTGTAACACCTGCTCCTGCTATGGAATGATTACAGCTTATGTAGAAGATTCCGTGATGGCCATACCATCCGTCACTTGAGTATGTATCCTGATCAATCTCATTTTCCAAATACGAGAATAACGCACAATTTCTAACAAATTGAACATTGGTGAAGTTCACAAACTTGCATCGTCTCACCCAACTATTGACAACGTCATTTATTGAAAGCGCGGTCCAGCCCGAGTCATCATACTCTCTACTGGCAGGATCATGATGAACATATGGCCAATATGGATCACCGGGCCCCCAGTTACCCCTGAAACACAAATCCTCAAAGCCAATCATTTCGTGATGCCGGTACGTGTAGATGCCCCATTTCGTCCCATCGGCTCCCTCGGTATGCTTTATGTAGGGTATCAGAATCGGTTCATAGAAGGTCAGTGTGTTGCCGTCAATCGATTTGATCTGATGCCTTTCGGAAAACCGGGCGCCAGTGGTCCATGAAGTCAATTTAGAATATGGTAGTAGGTAATCGTAGAATTCATTTTCTCCGGCAAGCATATAGATTTTAATCCACTGGTTGACTGACAAGCCTGATGTACTTCTGACATCGATGGAGAAATCATTCAATTTGGCATCACTTGTAATATCGGTGATTCGTGTGTCCAGATTCTCATCACTTGCGGCACCACCGAAAACAGATACCATGATTTTCAGTGTATAGGTATTGGCCGTGGCTGTGGTTTTTTTCATATAGATGATCGATTTGTCCTTGCCCTGCCCGCGCCAGACTATTTTACCCCTCCGATAATGGATAACGTTATCGTCGGATTGAGAACTGGAATTACCGATGTCATAGGTGCCTGCTGGAAAAAAGATGACCCCGCCCTGGTCCGAAGGTACAGCCTTAATGGCCTTTTTTATTGCATCAAGGTCTTGCCGTCCTGTTGTGTTGGGACTCGGATCAGCACCATAGTCCACGACATTGTATATTGACCAATCCACATCTGGTATTCGGGTTTTTCCTCGCATGTAGCCTGCATAAGAAAAGTCAGGCAGTTTTGTCCGATCTCCATTTACAAAATCTCTCCACAACTGAGATTCAACTGATTGAGCACTGACTGGAAAGATTAAAAGAATGAGATTAGACAATCTTATCAAGATTAAAAGCTGTTTTCTCATTTCTACTCCTCGTATGCTTATATCTTATGGATTCTTCTTATAAAATATAATTCTCTTATTAGCAACAAGTATTAGAGCGCTATCAATATCACTTGTCCAAGTCCGGAGAAATGTTTGCAATCCGATTCAGAAAGTGGCATGAT
>DQCG01000309.1:1448-20137 GCA_003533825.1 Phycisphaerales bacterium | reverse complement strand
CTGGGCAATGAGGAAAGCCCGATGAACTATCCGGATAATCAGTATCCGTTCCGGCAGGATAGTTCCTTTCTTTATTTCTTTGGTCTCGATTGCCCGGGCCTGGCTGCCGTCATCGACGTCGATCAGGACACTGAGTGCATGTTCGGCGATGACTTGACCGTTGACGATATAATCTGGTCCGGGCCGCAGCCGACATTAAAAGAAAAGTGCAGCAAGGCCGGCATTTCTGAAACCGCCGGACTTGATAAGTTGACTGACGTCTTAAACAAGGCCTTAAAGCAGGACAGAAAAATCCACTTTCTCCCGCAATATCGGTCGGAGAATGTTCTGAAAATACAACAGTTGCTGGGGATACATCCGTCAACTGTTGCCGGGCACGTTTCAGAGACGTTGATAAAAGCGGTCGTCGCTCAGCGGTCGATAAAGAGCAGGCAGGAGATCGAGCAGATTGAAGCGGCGTTGGATATTTCATACGAGATGCAAACACTCGCGATGAAAATGTCGAAGCCCGGCGTATATGAAAGACAGGTAGTCTCTGCGATGGAAGCTGTTGTCCTGTCACACGGCTCGGTCCTTTCCTTTCCGACGATTTTCTCCATCCACGGCGAGACGCTTCATAATCACTATTACGGCAACCAAATGCAGGCCGGCGACATGGCCGTCAATGATTCCGGCGCCGAATCACCTCTCCACTATGCAAGTGATATTACCAGGACCGTCCCCATAAGCGGCAAGTTCTCCCAGAGACAAAAGGAAATCTATGGCATCGTTCTGGACTCACAGGAAAAAGCGATTGAAGCTGTAAAGCCCGGCGTTGAATTCAGAGATGTCCATCTTCTGTCCTGCAGGGAGCTGGTATCAGGCTTGAAGGACCTCGGATTGATGAAGGGCGATATCGAACAGGCAGTTATAGACGGAGCGCATACTTTATTCTTCCAATGCGGGTTGGGGCATATGCTGGGGTTGGATGTCCATGACATGGAAGGGTTGGGGGAAGAATTTGTTGGTTATACCGATACTATCAAACGTAATCCCGAGTTTGGCTTCAAGTCGTTGAGGCTGGCTAAGGCCCTTGAGCCGGATTTTGCTATAACGGTCGAGCCGGGAATTTATTTCATCCCGGAACTGATCGACCGATGGAAGGCGACGCAAAAAAACTCACAATATATAAACTACGAGCTGCTTGAGACATACCGGGATTTTGGCGGTATCAGAATAGAAGATGACGTTCTGGTAACGGAGACCGGCCATCGTGTATTAGGCAGGGAAATACCGAAAACAATCGACAAGGTCGAAGATATGTCATCTTGCTGATGTCAATCATTCGTTATCTTCGATAATGTTAATACGAGGAAACTTGTTTGCACGTGCCCGGATGTATTGGTACCATTTCTTTTGGAAAATTATTTTGAAAGGACGTTTAAATGGCAGGAAAATTAGCTGTTGACGGGGGTCCCAAATCGGTGACAAACACATTGGCTGGTTGGCCCCGGGTCGATGAAAAGGCAATCAGTGCCGTGCAGGATGTTCTCGTCTCGGGCAAGGTCAATTATTGGACCGGGCCGAAGGGCATGGAGTTCGAGCGACAATTTGCCGAGTGGCAGGGCAGTAAATACGCCGTCAGCGCATCGAGCGGAACTTCGGCTCTCCATATCGCGCTGAGCGCTCTTGGAATCGGCCCGGGCGATGAGGTAATTGTACCGAGCTATACTTTTATCGCCAGCAGTTTCTCGATAGTTCAGGCCGGAGCGGTGCCGCGGTTTGCCGATGTAAATATCGACGACCATTGTATAAGTGTCGAGTCGGCCGAAAAGCTCGTAAACGAACGGACCAGGGCAATTATGGCAGTGCATCTTTACGGCAACGTTTGCGACATGGACGCTATCGTTGACTTCGCGAGAAAACATAATCTCTTTGTCGTAGAGGATAATGCCGAGGCCTTTGGCGGTTCCTATAAAGGCAAAAAGACCGGCACCCTCGGTGATATCGCCGCATGCAGTTTTTGTCAGAACAAGACGTTTACCACCGGCGGCGAGGGCGGTATGGTGACCACCGACGACGAAGATCTGGCGTGGCAGGCACGAAGCTTTCGCGACCACGGCTATGACGTTAAGCAGCGGTTGAGCCTGCTGGAGCTGGAGCAGCGGCTGCCTTACATCCATAACATGGTAGGCTGGAACTATCGAATGACCGAGATGCAGTCGGCTATCGGGCTGGCGGAGCTTCAGCGGATTGATACCTGGAATCTGCCCAACCGCAGGCGCAACGCGCGTATCATAATCGATTCAATAAAAGATTTGCCCCGGGTCGTTTATACGCCGGTCGACACCGAGCAGCGTCAGAACGGCTGGTATGTCATGGCGTTTTCTCTCGACATTGAAAATATGGCCTGTGACATCGATAAATTCGTCGCCACCTGTGCTGCCGAAGGCGCCCCTTGCTGGAAAGTATTCTGGCCGCAGTGCCATACCGAAAAGGCCTTTCAGCAGCACAATTCCTTCGGCAAGAGCGGTTTTCCGTTCAAGTCTACGGAGTATACGACTCCCGGAAGTACCGACTACAGTAACGTTGAAGTTCCAAACGCCGTCTGGCATCAGAGCCACACGTTTACCTGTTTCGCATTTCCAACCTATACCGAAGAGGATTGCCGGCAGATAGGCTGCGCACTGGCGAAGGTAATAAAGGCCTATTCGAAATAGAAAAGGGAAAGGATTGATATTATGTCCACGAAACTCAAATGGGGAGTAATCGGCTCGGGAGGGATTGCCGGGAGAAGAACGATTCCGGAGGGTATTACAAAGGCCCGGAATGCTGAGTTGTCTGCGGTTTTCGATATCAATCAGCAGGTAAATGCCGAGGTGGCCAAAGAATATAGCGCCGAAGCGGCGGCAGGGATTAACGAGTTGCTCGATGCGAATATCGATGCCATTTACATCGCCACACCAGCCCATGTTCACGCCGAGCAGGTTCGAGCCTGCGCCGAAGCTTCAAAGCACGTTCTCTGCGAGAAACCCCTCGGAATGACGGTTGCCGAAGCCGAAAACATGATCGATTTGTGCCGGCAAAAGAAAATTAAGCTTGGCTGCGCGTTTATGATGCGCTTTGTAGCCCAGCATCAAAGTGCCCTGCAGCTCATAAAAAAAGGCAGGCTCGGCCGGCCGGTTTATGCGCGGGCCCAGCTTTCATGCTGGTATCCACCCATCGAAGGTGCCTGGCGTCAGGACCCGGTAACCGGCGGCGGCGGGTCGCTGATCGACATGGGAGGACATTGCATCGATCTGCTGGAAATGTTCTTCAGGAAAATTGCCAGGGTCAGTTGCTTTATAAACAATAGCATCCACAACTATAAATCCGAAGACAGTGCAACAGCCATGCTGTTCTTCGAAAATGGTGCTTTGGCGACGGTTGATACGTTTTTCTGCATCCCGGACAACAGCAGCAAAAACGTGCTGGAACTCTACGGCTCGAAAGGTTCGATATTGGCCGAAGGGACTATCGGCCAGGGGCCCGCCGGCCGGATGAAAGCTTTTCTTGAACAACACGGCAGAGATTACGATGCACAGCAGGCAAGGTCGGCGGCTGAAGGGCTGACAATCGAGCCTGAGCCGGTAAATACATATCAGGCCGAGATCGAAGAGTTCAGCCGGGCGGTTCTCGATGATCGTGAGCCGGCCATAAGCGGCGAGCTTGGCCTGCGAAGTCAAAAGATACTGACCGCCTGCTATGAGTCGGCCCGGCTGGGTAAGGTGGTAGTGATCGGCTGAACAGAAACCTAAAAACTGATGACACTATTACCTCAAAACATGTGAATTTATGGACAGATTTGGAAAAGGGTGGCAGCCTCAAAGCCACAGGCTTTGGGGATGGTGGGGAACAATCATCCCCAGGCTGCGCTTGAGGCTGCCACCCAGTCGGAATTCATGTAGATATGAACGTTAATGGTGGGGGCAGGGCTCCACTCTACATGCTTTTTCCTTTTTTCTGATATGGATTTTACTGACATCATTACTGAAGATACGCTGAAAGCCATCCGTTTCGAAAGGCCCGAGCATATTCCAGTGATTTTCTGGATAAATCCAGCCTGTTGGCATCATTACCCGAAAGATGTTTTGTTTGAGCTCATGGCCGAGCACCTTCTACTGTTTCCTGACTTCACTTCTGATGACAAAGTGCCGCCGGAACCGGCACCCTGGGAAAGGGCGGGCAAGCCTTATACGGATTCCTGGGGCTGTGTCTGGGAAACGACCGATGACGGCATCACGGGTTCCGTGACAGAGCATCCGCTGTCCGATTGGGATAATTTGCGGAATTTTACGCCGCCGGACCCGGCCCGGTCGAACGGCATGGCGGCAATCGATTGGGCGATGATCGAAGATAAAATCCTGAAGGCCGAAGGAGAAGGAAAACACGGCGCCGGCAGTCTCGAACATGGTCACGCCTTTCTGAGACTGAGCTATCTGCGGGGATACGAAAACCTTTTGCTCGATATGGCGGATGGGGAAAAGAAACTCCGACAACTGATTGAGATTGTCGAATCCTTCAGTTTGGCAATTGTGCAGCGCTATGTTGACTGCGGCGCAGCGATGATGCGGTATCCCGAGGACCTGGGCATGCAGCTCGGCCCGATGCTCTCGCCCGAACACTTCAGAACCTATATCAAGCCGGTTTACGAGCATTTGATGGAACCGGCCCGCCGGGCCGGCTGCCTTGTGCACATGCACTCCGATGGTGACATTCGTGATCTTGTGGACGACCTTATCACCAGCGGAGTAGATGCGATTAATCTTCAGGACCTCGTAAACGGTATCGACTGGATAGCCGCGAATCTCAAGGGACGGCTCTGCATCGATCTGGACATAGACCGGCAGCAAATCACCCGCTTCGGCAGCCCGGAGCAAATCGACGAGCTGATCTGTCAGGAAGTTCAAATGCTCGGAAGCCCCGAAGGCGGCCTGATGATGATTTATGGACTTTATCCGGGCGTTCCTCTCGAAAACGTCAGGGCGATTGCGGACGCGATGGAGCGATATGCCACTTTCTATTCTTAACAATTTCGTTCAGAGTGCTGTGTACTGCGTTCTGCGTTCTTTTTTACGCAGCACTCGGAACGAAGAACAAAGCAAGGAGACTGAATATGAAAAAGTTTGGTGCAGCAATTATTGGTTGTGGCTGGGTGGCCGAGGAGTACGTAAAGGCCTTTCAAAACGACGAACGCTCCGAAGTGCGGGTACTGGTGAGCCGAAATCGGAGCAATGCCGAACGATACCGGGACCGTTACAATCTTCAATGTGCGATTGAAACCGATGCAGCAAAAATGCTCGAGCGGGATGACGTGGACATTGTAGTGGTATGCACGCCGCATAATGCGCACACGAAATACGTAGTTGCCGCCGCAGAAGCGCGCAAGCACATTATTATCGAGAAACCCGTCGCATTGACTCCGGAGGACGTGCTGAAACAACGTCAGGCGGTCAAAAAGAACAAGGTCAAAACGATTGTCAGTTTTGTGCTGCACTGGAATCCCTTGTTGATGACCATCGATCACCTGATCGAGCAGGATGTGTTCGGTGACATCTTTATGGTGGAGGTTGATTATTTGCATCGTATATGGGCGCTTAAATGGTACGGCAGTCTTGAACAGAGCGGCACGGCACTCTTGACGGCCGGATGTCATGCAGTGGACGCCTTGCGGTGGTTTGCACACAGCCCGGTTGAGGAAGTTTCCGCCTATCAGACCAAAACAGACAATCCCGCAGAATATCCCGGTACAATTTCCATCAACCTCAAATTCAAGGATGGAAAAATCGGGCGCAGCTTTACGACCTTCGACGCGAAGATGCCGTACAGATTCAACATTGGAATCTACGGCACCGATGGTGCGCTTCGCAATAATGAGATTTTCGCCCCGAAGCTATTCGGCGGCCAGAACGATTTTATGAAGATTCCAACTATCCAGCCGGATAGCGGCGATGTTTCCCATCATCCTTTTCGGGGCGAAGTATCCCATTTTCTCGATTGCATTATCGACGACCGAAGACCATTCCCCGACCTTGAAGACGCGGCTAAAACGCAGGCGGTCTGTTTCGCCGCCGATCGCTCTGCAGAATCCGGCGAGCCCGTGCCTGTCAGCGAATTCAAAGACCTGCTGTGACCCGGGCATCTACAGATTTGAAATCGTAAATCGGAAATTGTTAAAAAAGCCCCCACTTCACGGAGGAGAGGGGTTGATAAAGCAGGGGCTTGAGCGATAGTGCATTTTAATACACTATACGTCCTCCTTCCTTGGAGAACAAATCAGTAAGTACTGTAATTAAGTGCCACCGTTGATGCCGAATGTAACGATTTTTTTAACGATATTATCGGCGAAAATATCCAATTTTTGGCTGGCATATTGCATAACTATATTTGATAACAGACTTTGTATTGATTATGTTCGAATACTTCGCGGCCGGGTAATTTATCGCTCGGTGCCAATCATTTGAGAAAAGGTATCCGGGCAAGTGGCCCAAAGCGGGCCGATTGAGCCGTAGAGTATTTGCAGGTATGCATGACTGCAAATCATTCGTATTGACAATCAATCAAATCAGTTCTCTCTTGCAAACTCAGCGAGAATCCCTAATATATCGCTATGCAAAAGTTTCTAAACAGGATAATTTGCGGCGATTGTATAGAGGTTTTGGGCAAAGTCGGCGAGCCTTTTGCCGACCTTATCTTTGCCGATCCGCCGTTCAATATCGGATATAAGTACGATAAGTACTTCGACAAGGTCAAAAAGAAAAACTACATCGCCTGGACAAAAGAATGGATGAGCGTCTGCAAAAAGGTCCTCAAGCCGCACGGCTCATTCTACATTGCTATCGGAGACGACTACGCCGCAAACGTCAAAATCATCGCCGATGAGCTCGGCCTGATTATGCGTAACTGGATAATATGGCACTACACTTTCGGCCAGCAACTGAAAAGCAAATTTGCCCGGTCACACACACATATCTTTTACTTCGTAAAGGATAAGACTAATTTCATCTTTAATGATCATTCGGTACGTGTAATATCTGACCGACAGAAGAAATATCAAGATAAGCGTGCTAATCCAGAAGGCAAGATGCCGGATGATGTCTGGGACGAGTATCCGCGAGTGTGTGGTACGTTTAAGGAAAGACTTGACTTCCCGTGTCAAATGCCGGAAAGCCTTCTGGCACGTATAATTCGCGTTAGCTCACATGAAGGGGATTGGATTTTAGATCCGTTCAATGGCTCAGGCACTACAGCGGTAGTTGCACACAAGTTGAATCGGATATATACGGGAGTAGATATTTCTAAGAATTATGTAAAGGATTCGAAAAAACGTATAAAAGAATCTGAAGGACTACCAATCGAAGGTGAAGCCAAGCTGAAATGGAGTGCACATCTCAATGCAGAGCTCAAGTGGCTTTATCATGAGAATAAGGTTCCGACGGAACAACTTGCAAATGAGCCGGCTCTATTAACTCTTTTTACAGAAAAGTTCAACAAAAGAGTAGGTATCAAGCGGAATCCATTCCAACCAAGACAGATCATAAAACACCTGACGCAAATGAGAAAAAGCGCAAAACTCGGGCCATTACGTGGCCAACCAATAACGAGAAAAGCGAACAAGGCTAAATCGGAGAGGAAATTATGGGGGAATGGGGTAGTAATGAAATAGAGGAACTTAAAAGTCTCTATCGTGAGAACAATGTGCCAAGTGATCAGTTGGTCAAGAGAAAAGTGGGTTTGGATTCGTTCGCAGCAACCTTTAATTCAAGGGTCGGATCAGGTGTTGTTTTTACCTCCGAAGAAATAGCCGACCGTCTCTTTAAACTGCGCAAGAGTGGCAAACTTCCGCGAATCAGAAGGTAAACAATTTGAAGATTTATAAATCATTCTCACCTAAAGAATTATCATATGTTGCTTTACCATTCGTTTGTACTGCTTTGTTGCTGACGGTGATTCAGGCGCCGATAGGCTTGGCGCCGCTGGCGTGGCTCGCGTGGGTGCCGTTTATTGTGGCCTGCTCGCCGGAGGCCCGGCCACGGCGATTATTCCTTTTCGGCTACATCATCTCGCTTTGTTACTGGCTGGGCAATTTGTACTGGGTTGCCCCGGTGACTATTGCCGGTTGGCTTGTGTTCTGCCTGTACACTGCACTGCTCTGGCCGGTGCTGGCGCTCTGCCTGCGCTGGTGCCGGAAGAAAAAGGTGCCGCTGTTTTTGGCGGCGGCTGTATTGATTGTCGGCATCGAGCGGTTGCAGGGCTTCTTTCTGGGCGGTTTTTTCTGGCGGTTTCTGGCACACAGCCAGTATCGGAATACCACACTGATTCAAATTGTCGACATATTCGGTGCCGGCGGAGTTTCGTTCCTGATAGCGATGGTCAACGGGTTGCTGGCCGGTCTGATCCTGGCTGCCCGCCAAAAAAAGATTTTGACGTCGGTTCAATTTGCCAATACGGCGATAGTTTGTGCGGCGGTAGTTGGCGCTTTTGTCTATGGGCGGTGGAGGATATCTCAGGAAGCAGAATGTGTAACAGCCGGCCCCCTCGCCGCGTCACTTCAATCTAATGTCCCCCAGTCGGTCAAAAGGACGTTCGAGTCCGGCGACGATTTGTTCACAGGCCTGATGGAACACAGCAAGGTCGCCGCCCAGGCCGGGGCCGAGCTGATAGTCTGGCCCGAGACAATGGTGCAGGCGGCGTTAAATCCTGAAGTGTTGGGCCTTTTGGAGTCCTCACATCAATGGAGAGTTTATGACGATGCGCTTCGTCAGCACGCCAAAGATACGGCTTTTTTGCTCGTAGGCGCCTACGGCGGCACACCCGTGATTCAGGATGACATGTCAATCCAGTTAGGCAAGAAATACAACTCGGCTTTTATGTACAAAAAGAACGGTGACAAGGCCAGGGAAGTCTACAATAAAATCCACCTGGTGCCGTTCGGGGAGGTATTGCCGTTAAGAAGAAGCCTGTCATGGTTTTATGAGCTGCTGATGAAAATCAAATTCATCCCTTACAATTTCGATTATTCGCTCGACTACGGCAGCGAATACACGATTTTCGAGATGACAGGGTCTGAAAACGAGCAGGCTCAGGTTTACAAATTCGGCGTGATAATCTGTTACGAGGACACCGTTCCGGAGATTGGCCGGAAATTCGCCCTGGATGAGCACGGCGAAAAGAGGCTCGACTGGCTGGTCAATATAAGCAACGACGGCTGGTTCGTCCGATTCAAGGACGAACAAGTACGGCCGAGCGCGGAGCTTACCCAGCACGCAGCAGTATGTGCGTTCCGCGCGGTTGAGAACCGGCTTGCCGTCCTGAGAAGTGTCAATACCGGCATTAGCTGTCTTATCGATAGCGCGGGACGCATAAAAAACGGCTTTACAGCAGGCAGTCTTCCCAGAAAGGCAAGGGCCCGGACAGGCATGCCGGGATGGTTCATTGATAAAATACCGATCGATGACAGGGTAACTTTTTTTAGTAAATACGGCGAATGGCTGGATTTTTGTTGTGAACTGTGTGTTATTGTGCTCATAATAGTGTTACTTTCGGGAAAATTTTTCAGAGTTAAAAAACTTGTTTATCAGGGATGATCAAATGAGAAGCAGATCCGAAAAAGATAAAACGCAAAAGCACGAAAATATAATTGTTTCCATTGCATATACCTTACTTTCTGCGTGCCTGGTCGTATTTGTCTTCGGCTGCGAACAATCCTCACGATCGACATTGGGAGATTTCTACGTTACTGACATAGCTTCACCAGAGGTTGAAGCCACCCGGATTATACAAAATGCGCTGGCCGATATGAATCCGCTTGTCAGAGTTAACGCTATCGAAGTCGTTGCTACTACCAGGCAGATCAGATTGATACCGAAAGTACAGCGATTGCTTCAGGATGAATTTACACCAGTTAGATTTGCAGCAGCGCTGGCCATAGGCGATATGGAATACTCCATTGCCAAGAACTCGGTAAGCCGCTTATTGAAGGATAAAGATGTAAATGTCATCGTGGCTGCCTCTTACGCTATGGGAAAGCTCGGATCTCCCGAGTATTACGAAGTGATTCGCCAGGCAATAAACAACGAGGACCAAACTGTCAGGGCAAATGCGGTTTTTCTGCTTGGCAAAACGGGAGACAAAAACGCGCTGAAATTGCTGAAATGGGCCCAGGAAGATAAAAATTCCAGTGATAAGGTCAGGTTTCAGGTATTAGAAGCCAGGGCCAGGCTCGGTGACGAGGAAGTACTGCAGAGGCTTTGGGCAATAGTTTATAGCGCTTTTGCCGACGACAGAATTATGGGCCTAAGAGCAATGGGACTTCTTGCTACTTTAAAAGCCAGGGATATTATTGTGACCAAGCTGGATGATAATGTATTGGAAGTCCGTCTGACTGCCGCCGAACAGCTTGGCAAGCTTAGAGACAGGATCGGTGAGTCGGAAGTCCTCGAAGTTTTCGATAAAAATCTCACCAACGGCCTGGATAAACAGGCTATCGAACGCGCCAATGTACTAACGGCACTGGCGATTGGCCAAATATGCACACCTTCTCTGAAAAAATTTCTGCCCCAACTATTGAAAAATGAGTCGAAATTTGTCCGTATTGCTGCCGCCAAGGCCGTTTTTCAGTGTAAAATGAATTAATTAAAGCCTGAAAATGATATCTTATCAGACTTGGCATCATTGATTTTCGCCGCGTATTTTAATTTAGGCTATTTACCAAAAATAACTTGACCTTTCCGAGCTTTAAACGTACAATTATATTGTACACATAATATCAGGGCTTGGGTTCCCATATAGCGACCCGGCACGTAGTGAGCCGGGTTCCAAACGCCTGAGAAAGTGTTTGGGAGCCTATTTTAGGCTCGGGCCTATTTGGTGAGGAAAAGAATGGAGCCTCCCCTAATGTCCTTTTTATGCGTTTGGGGCGCCCTTTGATATGTTAAGGGGTGTATTGAAAAGAAAACAAAAAATTACTGAAAGGAGCTTGTTTTGAGTACGCTTACGAAGGTTTTAATAGTTCTGCTGACGATATCCTCGATTTTCCTCTGTGGGATAGTGGTAACTTATGTTGCAAACGCCGATAATTATAAACAGAAATATGAAAGTCAAAACAACAGCTACCAATCCGCCAAGAGGAATGAGGACAATGCAAAAACTCAATTGAACAATACAATTGAGGAAAAGAACAGGGAAGCAGAAAAATTGGGAGAACAGATTGCCTCGCTCGAGGACCAGATTAACAAATTAAAGGGCGATCTCGCGAATGCCGGCAGAGAAAGAGATGATGCGGTACGGAAAGTGAATAACTGGATGACAATAGTTAAGGATTTCTCCGTAACCGTTGAAAAGAACCAGCAGTTAGTTAAGGATGCCCTCGCCGAGCGGGACACAAAGGAAGCCGAGCTGATCAAGCAGGGAAAAGAACTCAAAGACACCACGGCCGCTCTTATGGAGAATATGGCGATAGTAAGGCAGTTGCAGGAAGGATCTAAACGCCTGCTGGAAGAAAAGACCGAACTGCAAAACAAGCTGGACCAGTACTTACGACAGTATGGTAAAGCTATTGCAGCGCCATCGCCGGTCACACCGAAGCGAGAGGCCGTTAGGGTGGCGCCTCCCACGAAAGATATCGACTTGGCTGGAATGATAACCGAAGTTGACCTGAAAAATCTACTGGCCGAAATATCGATCGGTGCGGCGGAAGGTGTCAAGGCGGGTATGAGGTTTCATCTCACTCGCGACGATAAGTTTATTTGTGATATCGTGATTTTGGACGTTTGGCCTGAGAAGGCGGTCGGCTGGCTCGAACTTCTACAGGAACAACCGCAGAATCAGCCAAAAATAAATGATAAAGTCAGCACTAATTTGTAGAAAACACAATTGTGATTAATTGTGTTACTATGCGAGGTTGATATATGAGTCCCGTTGTGCAGAGTCGTGGTAAAAAAATAACCGCAGCCGATAATCTCTATACAGTCATTCTTGCCGTAGCGTTTTGCGTAGTTCTGGCTACGGCAGTCTTTGTCGCTTATCAGTGTTACACACAGTACGACACAATTTTTAAAATACAGTAGCCGAATCGCTATTGACAATACCAGTCACGACAGTTATATAACAAGATAGCGAAACAGGAATTTTAAGCTCTTAAAAAGTTTAAATTGGGATCTCGGAAAGGAGTCGAAAGTGCTACTGGACACAGTCTTAGGTTGGTTCAGTATGGATATGGGTATCGACCTGGGCACGTGTACGACCCTTGTTTGTGTTCGCGACAAAGGTATTGTCCTCAATGAACCCTCCGTTGTTGCTGTCCGCAAAGGAACCAATATCGTCCTTAACAACGGCGAAGCAGTCGGGCTGGTTGCCCGTGAAATGTTAGGCAAAACACCGGGCTCGATTAGTGCCATCAGACCACTCAAAGACGGCGTTATCAGCGACTTCGAGATCACCGAAGCGATGCTGGGCTATTTCATCCGGAAAGTCCACGGCCGGGGCGGGCTTGTCAGACCGCGGGTGGTTATCGCCGTGCCGAGCGGAATCACCGCCGTCGAACGCCGGGCGGTTATAGATAGTGCCGAACGTGCCGGCGCACGAAGGGTTTATCTGGTTGACGAGCCGATGGCGGCGGGAATCGGTGCCGGGCTGCCCATCACGGACCCGACCGCCTCGATGATTGTCGATATCGGCGGGGGGACCACCGAGGTCGCCATCATGAGTCTGGCCGACATCGCCACCTCAGAGTCAATCCGTATCGGCGGTGACGATATGGACGAGGCGGTGATCAATCATCTCAAGAAAACTTATAACCTGCTCATCGGCGAGGCGAGAGCTGAAAAGGTTAAAATACAGGTTGGCTCTGCCGCTCCGCTGGAAGAAGAATTAACAATGGAAATAGCCGGTAGAGACACTATCTCCGGCCTGCCAAGGAAAATTGTCATAACGAGTGAGGAGATACGTGAAGCCCTTCGCGATCCCATCGCCACAATCATAGATACGGTTACGGCAACGCTTGAAAAAGCCGAGCCGGAATTAGCAGCGGATCTGATTGACAACGGCATACACATCTGCGGCGGCGGGTCACTGCTGCGGGGGATGGACACCGTCCTGGCCAATGCGACCGGCCTGAAAGTCCAGATCGTTGATGATCCGCTAAGCAGTGTCGCCCGGGGGACCAGCGTCTATCTGGAAAATCTGGAATTGTGGAAGGATACGATGGACCACAACGAATACGGGTGGGAATGATTCGTTGTGGGCAATGCGTGATGCGGATTGTATAAAAAGTAACGACGTATTATCATGGCAAGGAAGCAAACAAAAGTCTCCAGGAGAATGTTATTTACCTGGTTTATGTTAACCGGGCTTATCTTTCTCTTTACCCCGCAGACTTTAACGAGTAAATTCCAGCTTGCTTTCGTCCACGTTTTCCGCTGGCCTTTGAGTATCGGCGCCGATTTAGCGCTTACGGCACAAACACGGCAGACGCTTACGGATGCTCCCGGCCGCAGCGAGACTCAGTATCTCAATTATATTGCCAGCCTTGAAGAAACGTTGGATCAGCAACGCAGGAAGTTCGCAAAGCTGTACAAACTATATAATACGTATGTTTGGGAAGGAACGGATTTTGCCTTAGCCGACGTGATTCCGGCCACTGTCGGCGGGGCCCGAAACGAGCTGACGATTAGCTGCCGTAAAACCAACGGCCTGGTTAAAGATCATTTCGTCCTGGGCGATGAATGTATCATCGGAACGATATCAGATGTCTTTCCCCAAATATCCAAAGCCAGGGTAGCTCTCGTCACTGATCCTGCTTCGAAGATACGGGTAAAGATAGCGGGATTAGCGGGATTAAAGTACATTATGAAGGGCAGCGGAAATAATTCGGCGAAGGTCGAGATGGTCAAGAACGAAGTCAAGGTCGGCCAGAACGTTTTCGCCCTCAAAAAGCCCGGATTCCTCGACGCCCCGATGATAGTGGGAAAAGTGTCCGAATGCAAAAGAAACCAGAAATATCCTGCGCTTTGGGACTTAACGGTCGTACCGGCTTGTGATGTAGGACAGCTCGAGGACGTAGCCGTGATCATAATGAATCCGCAAAAGTAACCGCGTTCGAACCCACTGAGGATATGAAATGCGATGGCTTCGGTTTGCAGTGTTAATTCTTGCTGTGACTGTTCTACAAAAGGGTTTGTTGGCGCGTTGGAGCAGCAAACCTGATTTACTGATCATCCTCCTGGTATTCTTTTCAATTTACTGCAATACCTCCGAAGCTATCATCAGTTCTTTCACAATAGGTTTTGCCGCCGACCTTGTCGGCTCGCCAATGCCGATGGGCCCGCAAATGATTAGTTTTGGCCTGTTCGGGACGCTGCTGGCATACCTGAATCGTGTAATAGCGATCAAAAGAATGCCCTTTCAGGCACTTGCGATCTTTGTCACCTCTGTTCTTACCGGGTTCCTGACTCATTTGCTGGCATATATCACGGGCGAGCCAATTCCGTCAAATATCTACATCGTCGTTTTGGTAACATCTGTGTACTCAAGCATCGTTGGGCCGTTTTTGTTTCTGCCTATAGCCTGGTGGATGCGGATAAAAGTTAATCGATACCGTCGATAAATATGTATAACAGGCGAGTCAAAATATTTGTGATCTTCAGCTTGCTGCTTCTGGCGGTCTGTTTGCTCCGCCTGGCACAAATGCAGTTGCTGACCGCCTCAACAGTCCAAAGTGAAATCGCAGAATTAAAGCGGCAAAGGGGCCAATCCCAGCAACTCCAAACCATCAGGGGCAGAATACTCGACAGAAATGGGATTGAATTAGCCCTGGATGAAGCCCGATTCTGGGTGCAAATCAATTACGAGCTCAGCTCTTTTCTGGATGAACGCCTGCGCAAGGCCCTGCTCGCCGGGGCTGCTGCCAGACGCGATTCGGATGTCGCGGTCGCTAAAGTCGACGAAGAAATCCGTGAAAAGCTTGAGGATTTGCAGCTCATAATTGAGAAGTGCGCGCAATTCAAGGCGGTGGAACCGTCAGTGATATGGCATGAAATAGAAAAAATAAATGACTATGTCTGGAACCGGCGGATGTTCCAGGCCTGGCGGAAAAACTTCCCGAATTCCAAAGTTTTTGAGAATTATGACAGTATCATAAGCATCCCGATTTCTGAAGCAATCGCTGATTTTAAGAGAAAGCAGCCCGATCCGGACAAACGGGATGAGCTTGCGAGCAAAATGGATATCCTGGAAATGCATGAGAACTGGCCTTTGCTGGAGTTGAAAACCGACGATGATGTTTTCGCCGCACAGTTGGAATTCATGGATACCGAAGGAGTTGCGATTTTGCCCAAAGGCCATCGGTTCTATCCTTACGGTTCCGCTGCCGCCCAGACAATCGGCTGGGTGGGTCTGGCGACACAAAAGCAGGATACAGAGCTGTTCGAAAATGACAAATTACTGAGCTATCTGGACGGAGAGGTTTGCGGGCGTGAAGACGGCGTCGAGTATGTCTGCGAGGCTATCCTTAGAGGCAAACGAGGCGAGCTCAGCCATGACATAGACGGCCAGCTTACAGGCCGGACCGAAACCAAGTTCGGAGATGATGTTAAGTTAACACTGGACATCGAGCTTCAGAAAAGAATCGAAAACTATCTGACTAATTACAATCACGACCCGAATTGCGGGCCGGGAATGTCGGCCGTAGTCATCGAAGTCGGGACCGGTGACATACTCGCTTTGGTTTCATTGCCGCTTTTTGATTTGAACAGCGCCAGGTACGATTATGATAATCTTATTAAAGATCCTAATAAGACGCTTATCAATCGGGCGATTAATAAGCGGTATCCGCCCGGTTCGGTGGTTAAGCCGTTGATTCTAATTGCCGGACTCGAAACCGGTAATATAACTCCCGAAAAGGTCATTGGCTGCCCGCCCGAGGCGGCGCCGCCGGCATGGCCGAACTGCTGGATCTTTAGAAGATACCCCGGTGTCGGGCATGATAATCAGTGGGAAAACAACGCCCGAAACGCAATTAAGGGAAGCTGCAATATCTACTTTTCGCACCTTGCCGACGATATCGAGCCTGTGGTTTTGCAGCAGTGGCTCTATAAATTCGGCTACGGCCACGACGTACTTTCCATGCCGGCCTATGTCGCCCTGGCGGCACCGAACGGACAGGCCAGAAATTTTGACCAGCTTGGCGGACTAATCTCCTCCGGATGGAATCCCCAAGGGAAAGCCACTGATCCGGCGGGCAAAATCATGAGTTTTGATGATATCCCGCCGCTGAGACAAAGCGACAACAGATGGTTCGGCATCGGTCAGGGCAATCTGCGTGTCACGCCTCTGCAGGTGGCTAACGCCATGGCCGCTCTCGCCCGGGAAGGGGTATTCAAGAGACCGAGGCTGTTAGAAGAGTCACGAAATTCCGAAGGCACGGACCTGGGCGTCTCGCTCGGAACTCTCGCCGTCGTATATGACGGTATGAGTGCCGTTGTCAGCGAGGCCGGCGGAACGGCTTACAATCAATTCGAACCATACTTAGGCACACTCGTCGCCGAGGATGTGAAAGTTTTTGGCAAAACAGGCTCGACGGAAAGGCCCGAGCACGCCTGGTTCGGCGGGTTCGCCTCCGACAGCACGGCTCGCAAAATCGCAATCGCCATCGTCGTCGAAGGCGGCCAGCACGGTTCGAGAGACGCCGTACCACTTGCATGTGACATTATCCAGTTCTGCATCGAAGCCGGGTACATCGGAAAATCAATCCTGGCTGCGGAATAAACTCACCTGCCCGCGACTCAAAATTCTCATAAAACGTTCTGGTAAATCCCGTACGAAAGCATATCATATATCCCATGTGAGTTGTGGAGTCGTGCCGTGATGAAAAACCAGAATCGAAGGGAGAATGCAAATGTACTGCTCAAAATGCGGCCGGGAAAATCCGGATGATGCTCAAGTGTGTCGCGCCTGTGGCGCTGTATTAATCCGACCTCAAATGCAGGCTCCAAGTATTGGTGTTAAAAGCAGTGGCATGGCCATCGCTGCGCTGGTACTTGGCATCCTGAGTATTTTTACCTGTGCCCTTACAGCAATACCGGCAATTATCCTCGGGATTGTGAGCCTGGTAAGAATTGAAAAAAGTGGTGGCAGCTTAACCGGTAGAGGCTTTGCCATCGCGGGAATTATCGTTCCATCTGTTTCGTTGCCTTTAATAGCACTGCTGATGGGAATTATGATGCCGGCTTTGGCCAGGACAAGACAATTAGCGTTCCGAATGGTTTGCGGGACGAATCTGTCAGGTATCGGCAAGGCGATGCAAATCTATGCCAATGACTATAACGGTGCATACCCGCGCTCAGGAGGCAAAGACGGTATCTGGAGAGGGCGTATAGCAAACTGGCAGGCTGACAATCGATTCAATGCATACGAACTGAGACCCGACGGGACCGGCGGTGTCGGCAACATCTCGTCCTGCTTTTATCTTTTAGTTAAGTATTGCGAGGTGACGCCCAAGTCGTTTATATGTAAGGGCGACGTCGGTGTCACAGAGTTTAATCCGGCCGACGACGCTGCCGGTAATACAGATCTGATCGACTTCTGGGATTTCGGTTTCGAACCGGACACGCATTGCAGCTATACCTATCACCAGCCTTTTAGTTTGTTTCCATTGACCTCGTCGAGCGAGCCTGGCCTGGCTGTCGCCGCCGACAGGAATCCGTGGATAAGATCTCCGGCTTACGAGGGCAAAGATATCAGCTTGTTCAATCCTGAAGGTGGCAGAGGAGCTATCAGAGTGGGCAATGCCGTTACTCACCAGGAAGATGGGCAGAACGTGCTGTTCATGGACAGCCACGTGGCTTTTGAGAAGCGCCCCTTCTGTGGTGTCAACAATGATAACATTTACACTTCCTGGGACGGCGGAGACATTAGAATAGGCGCCTTACCCCAAATTGGTTGTGAGCCTTCGGATAAATTGGATTCGCTGCTGGTGCACGATGGGCCATAGCCGGATCGAAGAATCTGTTTTCAATAGATTTCTCCGCTTCGCGTCCCTAAGGAACGCTCCGGTCGAAATGACATGCTTTTAGTCCAAAGAAATCATTGAAAAATCGCTTCTCAACAATAATAATTGACACGTAATGGAAGAATCAGAGGAAAAACTTAGCAAACTGGCAGTTATGTCGCTGGTGTTGGGGATTTTCAGTCTGTTTTTCTTTGTGCTGGCCGGGATACCGGCGATAGTAATTGGGATTGTGAGTATCCTCAGAATCAGGCGCGGCGGCGGCAAACTCAAAGGCAAGTATATCGCGCTGGCTGGTATAAATATTTCGATTGTTTTTATGGTTATCTTCTACCTGTTTTGGAGCATTGATGCGCCGCCGATTCCGAATGATTATACGATCGCAGACCTTCGCTCGGCCCCGGCACAATATGTCGAGAGCTTCGAGGTCCTGAAGACGTTGATAGACGAGGGTACTGATTCTACAGATGTCCCCGCTATAGAACTGACGAATAGTGACACGCACATGATTGCTGAAATAAGGGGAGTCATAAAGACAGGTACGGCGCCGGAAATCTCCAGGACACTCAACTTCTATGCCGAAGAAATAAATCAGATATGGGCAGACAACAAAATGGCCAGAGACGTAATCCGCCGGCTAAACGAATTTCCCGAGATAGCCGACCTG
>DQCG01000309.1:0-1350 GCA_003533825.1 Phycisphaerales bacterium | reverse complement strand
TGTTATGTCTGTATGACTGCCGACATGGTAACCGCGAATACGATTGCAAACAATGCACGGGCTTCGCAGGAATCTATTGAACTGTTAGCAGGGCACTTCACACCCTTGACGAAGGAGCAACTGTCACTGCGAAATAGCGTACTATTTGAATATCTGCTTAACAGGAATAACATTTCAGGGTTATTGGGTCGAGGTATTACGGCGAAGATTCGACTGCTCAAGAAAAATTCAACACTGCGGTTCTACCGGAATGTCTGCGATATTGGGATTAACTCCCTGGAAGATATCGATGATTTCAATGATGTGAGATTTCGAGTCTGGCCGTCTATCTATCCGGATATGGAGCCAGTTTCATTCCAAGCTCGAAGGCCGCTGCCTTTGCTTTATATCTTCTACAATCCTGTCGGTTCATGTATCTTGCGAATCAGGTCGTTCCATTATGAAAGCTTGTTAAAGCGAAAGACCACCGTAAAAATACAGGGTGACCTCCTGCGAATTGTTCTTAATAAGAGGCTCGGCAAAGACGTTAGTCTTAAGGCCTGTGCATCCAGTGATAAATATATCATCGACGTTGAGAACAGGAAGATTTTCAGTCCGGGTCCCGACGGCAAGGCAGACACGAGTGACGACATAATGCTGCGGATTAATCCGGAAGTTTTGGGGTGGCGGAATTGAAGCTTCTCTGCGATAGTGTCACTGGGAGAGTTCAATACTGATGGGATTCTCAAGCTTGTTTAGCTCGTTTTGGAGGATTTCGAAAAACCTGTCGTTGTCGGACCAGAGGATTCTTTCATCGTCGGGTATGGGTTTATCGAGTTCGTCGAGGAACCGGGCTATGATTGGCTCATCGAGATTTTCTGCGGAGATTCCCAGGCCGAGCTTCTGGATATATTGGCCGTTTATAATCTGCTCGTACTGACCCGCCAACGGCAGCAGGAGCATCTTCTTCCGTAGGTACATGCACTCGCTGATAAGGGAAAAGCCCGCCGAGGCGATAACTCCCCTCGCTCCGGCAAGGTCCGCGAGAAATCCTTCGGTGCTGCGCTTTTTGAAAACACAGTTCTCATGTTCGACATCTTCATCGAAACCGTATATATAAAACTTCTGAGCGGCGAATTTTTGCAGCAGATCCCGCAACTGGTCCCGGCCGGTGCCGGTCGTGGAATACAGCAGAATATGCTCTCGCGGCTCGGCTTTCAGTGCTGTTACGACGGGCCTGATGATGGGCGGGGCTAAAACCGCCGAATCGATTCGCAGAGGAGTCTTGAAGAAATTCAGGATTATATAGGCAACCGCCCCGACGTAGTGGCACTCGGTGACAATGCCGGCGGTCAGTCGCGAAAACCAGTT
>DQCG01000663.1:6414-6605 GCA_003533825.1 Phycisphaerales bacterium | reverse complement strand
CGCTCCAATGCCATAAAAGCAGCGTGCCCCTCGTTCATATGACAAACAGTCGGATTGATATCCATCGCCGTGAGAGCTTTTAAGCCGCCAATACCTAACATAATCTCCTGGCGAATCCTCAACTCACGGTCTCCGCCATAAAGACTGCTTGTAATCATACGATCTAACGGGGAGTTGGCATGCACGTTCGT
>DQCG01000663.1:0-6301 GCA_003533825.1 Phycisphaerales bacterium | reverse complement strand
TATCGGCATGTTATAGAAATCATTCTCGACATATATCTCCTGCTGCCAGCCATCGATATTCAAATATTGCCGGAAATAGCCCTTCTGATATAAAAGACCAAAGCCTACTAATGGAATACCGAGGTCGGAAGCACTTTTTAAATGGTCGCCTGCTAATATTCCCAGGCCGCCGGCATAAATCGGCAGGCATTCATGAACACCAAATTCCGCACTAAAATATGCAATAAGAGGCTCAGTGCATTCCGAACAAACCTTTTCATACCAGGTTGGTTTCTCAAGATATGATTTAAGCTTTTCGCCGGCACGCTGCAATTGGCCTAAATAGCCCTGATTTTCAGCTAACTCATCCAGTTTTGCCTGTGAAACACTGCCAAGCATTTTGACGGGATTATGGCCGCAAGCCGACCATAAAGTGCTGTCGATACGCTTAAACAGCTCTACGAACTCGGGATTCCATGACCAAAACATATTCCTGGCAATAACATCGAGATCTTTCAAGAGATCAGGCAGTGCGGGCAAAACTGTGAAGCTTCTCACGGTTGGCATTTCTTGGCCTCCACTATGTAAACCTTTTAATAATAAAGACTAACAACTTTAGCCAGAGAGAGTCTCCCCGCTGGCTTTTATTCAATTTTAATCGACAAATCTATTCTTCGGCTTAACCGGAAAAAACGGAGCTAAAGGCAAGTTTGGCAGGTTTTATACGTCCCATATTACCAGTGTTTTATACCAATTGTATTTAATCTCTATGCGCTTGTAGTTATGGAATATGGCTCGTTCGTGAATTAAACTCAAGATAACATTCATATCCGATTGGAAATGTGCAGTCTTTGCCGTGAAAACATAATAAAAAAGGCCTGAAGATACAGGCCTTTTATAAGTTGCGCGGCCCTCCTCCACGAGTGCCGTAAGAAAGCGTTCGAAAAGAACCCATTACTTCCAAGTGGGCAATCGTTACTTGTGTCCGAAAGTCCTATCGAGTAGGCTTTTCCGATCCATCAAGACCTGATTTCCCTGAGTACGGGTATCGGTTCTTTCAAACACATACTTTCTATACGAGCACCGCAGGGGTTAGCCCGCAACAGCATTTATACCAAATCCAAAGACTAAAGTCAATAAAATACCAGAAAATTTCAAGCGATTATTAAAGCTTCGATATTTTCTCTATTTAGATTTTCGACTCGGTGGGCGGTTTTTCTGAAGTCTATTTAGGCTTAAAAAACAAACTGGCCGCACTTTTATATCTGCAACTAATTTATAAAAGCGCACAGCCAACAATTTGGATATGAAAGGGTTCACCAACTCTGCTGCTGAACTTTGTTTTTACTATAGCGCTACGCGCATCATACAGTACGCAGTTCCGCCGCAACGGCTCCGGCCAAGCTCTGTACAATATCAGCCTCAAAAAGATCAACAGCCTCGTGGGTCAGTGTGCCGTCCTCATCTCTGAACCGAAGTGAAAGCGTGACGCTTTTTCTGTCGGAAGGAATTCCTTTGCCCTGGTATATCCCGACAAACTGGATGTCTTCAAGTTCAGAAGGTGCCTTGCTCTTAATCACCTGGATGATATCAGCCCACCGAATTGCTTCATCCACAATAATCGAAAGGTCCCGCTGTATTGCTGGGAATCTCGGAATCGGTTTGACTTTCACGGCGCCGCCGGTCAGAGCCATAAACTGCTCGAATTCCAGCTCCGCAGCACACGGGGAGATGTCTTTGAAGTCGAGCTTTTGCTCGACCGCCTTTGAAATGATGCCCACGGTGCCAAATGGCCGGGAGTTTAACAGGATTTCGGCCCCGGTTTGCGCCCAGGGCAAATCAGCAGGAACCCAACCAACCTGTGCATCTCTGGCGAGACTGCTTACCAAGCCTTCTATCACGCCCCGCAGGTCTCTAAAATCGCCGTCACTAACCAGGGCAAGTTTAGTCTTCTGAATCGGCAGTCCGCCTTCCTGTGATTCGGCCGGCACAAAAGTATCCGCAATCTCATAGATTCTGCACGGCAGGTTCCTGGCATTAGCGTTAGTTTTCAAAACACCGAGCAGCGAGCCGATAAGGGTCTGGCGAAGCAGGTTCGCACTTTTTCTCATTTCGTCCCTCACGGCCAGATGGCGCTTGGCGCCGGCGCCCAAAAAAAGCTCGGCAACAGAATTATCGACAAACGCCACGTTAATGGTTTCATAAAAGCCGCAGGCGTTGAGGTATGTTCTGATAGATTCAGCCAGCTTTTGACGCGGATCGGCCGGCACAACTTCGATTCTAATCTTTCGCTCGGTCGGTACTTTGCTGAAGCCGTGAACACGTGCGACCTCTTCAATCAGGTCAACCTCACGATAGACATCGCTGCGCCACGAGGGAACCATGCAGGTTATTAAACCATCCTTGAGTTTCGGCTCGAAAGCCAAAGCCGAGAGAATTTTAACGCACTGCTCGGCGGGAACCTCGATGCCGAGTAATTTGGCCAAACGCGACAGCCGCAGCGTAACTGTTTTCTGCTCCGGCTTTTTGGGATAAACGTCAACCACGCCTTTGGCGACTTTACCGCCGCCTACCTGGATCATTAACTGCACAGTGCGTTTGGAGGCCCAGTCCACTTTCTCGATATCGACCGTGCGCTCGAATCGAAACGCCGCCTCCGAAGGCAGGCCGAGCTTGCGAGAGGTCGTGCGCACACACACCGGATCGAAGTGGGCGTCCTCAAGAAGAATCCTCGTCGTTCTTTCGTTTACTTCGGTATCCAGCCCGCCCATAATACCGGCTACGGCCACGGGGCCGCCGGGATCGGTAATGACGAGCATTTCCAGATCGAGATCGCACTGGGTGCCGTCAATACTTACGATACGCTCACCGGCAAGGGCCTTTCTGACGATGATTTTGCCCTGGGCCACTTTATCGTAATCGAAGGCGTGCGGCGGCTGTCCCGTTTCCATCATCGCGTAGTTGGTCGCATCGACAACGTTGCTGACGCTCCGCATGCCGATGGCCTCAAGCCGCTTGCGAAGCCAGTCCGGCGACGGACCGACCTTGACGCCCTCGATAACCCGGGCCGTATATCGGCCGCACAGGTCCGGCTCATCTATCTGCACGCCGGCCAGTTCCGCCACGTCTTTATCCAACTCGTCCAACTCGACTTCCGGGATTATCAATTTCTCGCCCGTCGCGGCAGCTAATTCCCGGGCTACGCCGATATAGCCCAGACAGTCGCCGCGGTTGCTGGTTACCTCGACGTCAATAACAACATGGGCACCAGGATGTTCTTTACCCGTACGTTCTATACCCTCACAGGGAAAGCCCAAATCGCTCAATATTTCCGCAACCTGCTCGGCGGATTTATCAATCTTGATATAATCGCTCAACCAATCCAATGAAATTTTCATAAAAAAAGCACCATCAAGAAATTACAAAGCAAAGTCAGAAACGACAGTCCATTTTAAGCCATACAATACAACTCAGAACCGCCCCTGTCAACCGAATCTCACATTTCCATTAACCGCTGATTAGCGTAGATTTACCCCGTGAGATGACGGCTTTGCCTATCTCATGGGGTGAACACTGATTTAATGGATTTATCGCTTCGAGGCAACAGCATGTTTTATTATTCCGGAAGGTGCCTCGTCATTCTGAGGCGCAGCCGAAGAATCTGGGAGCGTAAATATTGAGATCCTGAGCAACCGAACTGAGAAACGCCGTCAAGCAACCCATTCGACTGGCTCCGAGCGCCGCCACGGCCAGTTGGCGAAGGATATAAAACCTTTGTAAGAAGAATTTATATAAGATCTCCCCAAACTTTGGGATGATAACAAATAAGTCGTAAAAAAAGATGTGACCCTATTACTCCCCCTATTACTCCACTCAAGTGAATTATTGATAAGCTGGAATTCCAGTCTTTTCACCTATCCAATCGAGTAAGGCCTTGAAAACTGGGCACTTGATTTGGTTCCTCGCATCAAAAATTATCGTTCTTATGTCAGTTACTTTTCGAAGAATAGCACTCGCATCCTTTGTGTCACGGTATGCTTGCCTTGCCTTGGATTTCACTCTGAATAATTCCTCAATAATACGTTTTGGTGGTTTGTTCTGATTTTGGTCTTCAATGGGATTACGCCAATTACCAAGGTGTTCAGATGTTCTCAGATGGGCACGCAGTTCTTTGGTGGCTGCCAGTAGTAACATTTCAAGATCATGCTTTAGAGCGCTTGGCAGAAACCGCTCAAGTAATTGTTGAGCCTTCTGTCTGTTAGCACCGTATATCTTCTCGAGCGCCTTAGAAACTTCATTTATCTGAACCGACTTTAGTTGCGTCATATCATTATGTTCAAATCTTGTTCCAGCATATGGTTGATTTGGGTAAAGATCTGGCAAACCAACCACGATATCTTCTTTGTTTGCACAAAGTTTTTCCGCAGCACGAGGTCCTATCTTCTGAAAAAACTTGGATTTGCCAGCCAAATGAACAATTCTGATTCCATGACTTGTGGTCCGAAGTTGCTCGCACCAACTCTTCCAGAGAGTCTGCAAAGCGAGCTTGTCGGATTCCCCTTCAACGTATATCCATACTTTCATTAAAGGGCCTCCAACTCACCCGAACGGTGAAGATCTCCCAGAGAATCTCCTTCAACGTTTCTCAACATTATTTTCAGGCTATCACGGCTGCCCGGTCGCTGCCAGCTTATTTCATTTTCATCACGTGCCATAACCGCAACGTTATCGATATCAAAGCAGTTGAGTAAATCCGGACTATGCGTTGTTACTAAAACTTGCGTTGTTTCCGAAGCGGTTTTAATCATGTCGGCAACGATAGGAAGCAATCTGGGATGAAATCCAACTTCAGGTTCGTCAATCGCGATTAAGGTGGGTGGAACTGGATTTAAAAGAGCCGTTCCAAGACACAGAAACCTAAGCATGCCATCTGACAAGTCCCATAATTGCATATTTCTATTCATTCCTCTTTCGCGTACCGTCACAAGAACTTTTGCAGGTGCCCCAAAAGTTGATTCTGCAAAGAAGTTGTCGAAAGAAGGATAAGCAGCTCGTAAAAAGTCACGCAGATTGTCCGCTACATTTCGATGGTCTGCCCTTGTAAGGATCTCATGAAGAACTGTGCCAAGATTTTCACCATTTGGAGCAAGAATTGTATGCGGTTGTATCTCAGATGGCTGCATTCTTAATTTTGAATAACGTCCAACCTCAAAACCAGGATAAAAACAATACCTGGTGAAAAGAAATCGTGTCCATGACGGCACGGGATACTCGTTGACAAATCTCATTTGTGCTAGTCTTAACAAGCGTTCCTGTACTGATACTTCTTCTGGTGTCTTGAGATTATTTTCCGCAGATGCATCCTCATCTAAATTTTTGAATAACCCTTGAGAGTCCTCTCCAACAGCTTCATCGAAAGGTACCAACATGTGTTGTGAGGAGTCAAAAACATGCGACCTGTAACGTGTAGCTTCTAAGAATTTTAGCGGATCTTTGTGGTCTCCCAATGGTTGTTCTGTACGAAGAACTTCATAGATGGGTAAAGCTTGCTCGTATTGATCTTTCCCGATAGCAACCTCATAGACATAGGAACCTTCTTCAAGAGGCAAAAAACTCCAAGCTGGATGTTGTGTCGGTTTTCGGAATGTCAGTTTCCAACCCAGCTTATCAGTTTTTCTGGATGCATTTAGGACTGAGCCTAATCCCCCTTCCCATTTCACAGCATCATTCAATGGTACCCTAACACAATTTGCAATGAATTGGAGGCAATCGATAAGTGTGCTTTTTCCCGTTGCGTTGGCTCCTATAACCACTGTAAGTTCTCCGAGATCAGCAGTAAACCCATCCAGAATACGATAGCCTTCTATCTCAATCGACTTAATCATCTCGAATCTGCCTTCATATCTGACCTGACTATTGCAGTACTGGCCGTTTTCTTGCTCATTTTCCACCCCGCCGAACATCGACAACATCCGAGGAGAATCAAAGGTGCTCGGCAGCACCTTCTCTCTCTCTCCATCCTTCTGCTCAACCGGCAACGAATCCTCTTTGCCAACAATTGTACATAGCCAAAGGGACTCTGCAAGACAAAACAATTGACTATTGACTATTTTCTATTTGCACTTAATTTTGCGTTTTACATTCTGGTATTTGATCTCCGTCTTTCGTCTACGCGCAGAAAGATCCCCATAATTGGAGCAACCTACACGATTTAGTCGAAAATCCACAAAAATGTATGCAGTGTGTTCACCGTAAGTCCTTGTGAGAAGAAAAGAAGTAAATAACCACCAGTTAAAACTGGGTACATGTTTAGCCTGGTGTG
>DQCG01000001.1:1302-12370 GCA_003533825.1 Phycisphaerales bacterium | reverse complement strand
CTCTGTATTGTTGCTACAGTCACATATTTTGAGGCTAATCCCGAATCTCAGTACGACGGAACTGAGATGATGATTTTATCTTTGTTAAAGAACGCTATAAACGAGTTCCTTGAGGCAGGCAGGATCCTTGACGAATCTGACGCAGCTTATGATGATGACGCTTTATTCAGTAAAGTACTATATGTTTTAAGCAAGCGGCAAGAAACTGCTGCTCAGCATATTTTTGCCCGGTTAATCAAGAATTTGGCTGACAGGCAGGAGAAGGCTGCGGAGTTAGAAGAGAAAGTCTCTTCATTGGAGGCAAAACTTGAAGAGGGAAGAAATGAATTTAGTAAAATGGGACAAAATAACTATGAAATTTTTAAACTTGATACGAAAGAACCTGAGCTCATAAGTAATACGTGTGCAGAGGGTGATGCGAATAGCGATGGTTATAATGATATTTTAATAGCTGAGTATTCTTGGGATAATTTTACAGGTAGAGTTTTCTTTTTCTATGGTGGGGACGATATCGATTTCTCTTCTCCTGATATGATTTTTGAAGGAGAGAATGTTATGAACCTTTTTGGCAATCGACCTAGTGTATTTGGTGACGTTAATAATGACGGATATGACGATATAGTAATAGGAGCCTATGGATATAATAACTGGACAGGGCGTGTTTATATTTATTACGGAGGACCGGACATGGATAATATTAGTGATCTAACTCTTGATGGTGAAAAAGGAGCCCTATGTCGCTTTGGCCAGGGAATTGCCGTAGCAGATATAGACAATGATGGGTTTAATGATGTTGTTATCGGGGCTCAAAGTTATGATAACGAAAGAGGGCGGGTTTACCTTTTTTGGGGTGGTGAAACAATGGATACCACTGCGGATCTGATTTTTGAAGGTGAAGGTTATCCCGAAGGTAAACCTAGGTATGAACCTAAAATAAATAAGATGGTTCAAGGTTGGTTTGGCCGGAAAGTTGATGCTAGCGGGGATGTTAACGGGGATGGTTATAATGATATAGTTATCGGTGCTCGCTATGCTGGTGATAAATTTCATGGGACTGCCTATCTCTTCTTAGGTAATTCAAAGAAAGATATGGATGCGGTTTGTGATTATGCCTTCAGAGGGGAAGATATTAGTGATCAGATGGGGACTGGAAGTAAGTTTTTTGATATTGATAATGATGGGTTTGATGATTTTATTCTTGCTGCACGTTATGCCAGAAATTCTCGTGGGGCAGTATACATATGGTGGGGTGGTGAAAATTTTGATGGCAACAAGCCGGCTGATGTAGTTTTGCAAGGAGAGCCTAATAGTAATATGGGAGGGGATTATGTTATGTGTGCTGATTTTAATAGTGATGGATATGGAGATATCCTTACTGGTGGATATAATTATCCGGATATTGATTATCAAAATGGACGCGCCTATGTTTTTTATGGTAATAAGAAAACATTAATCGATACTGATTGCGATTATATCTTTGATCCTGAAGAAGACACAAAGTTCTTTGGATTTTCAGTTTCGGGGGGAGATGTTAATAATGATGGACATATTGATGCCTTGATTGGAGCCCGAGGATCGGTAGAAAATATGAATAATGATGGACAGATTGATATCTTGACTGGAGCTAATCAGGGAGATTATTGTAAGGGTAAAACATTTTTGTATTTTGGTCCGTTTGTAACAGAGGATATACAGGAGGAAATAAAAACCCAGCAGGCGCTGGTAACAAAGATTGAAGAAGAATTATCCGATGCAAAGCAGAAGTTAGAAGATGCCCGTAAGTTCGTTCCTTATTCAGCCGCCTTTCAAGACGTATTCGAAGGCTTGCCGGAAAGTTTAAACAGATTTTTTACTCCCGAACTTGAACAGTTGCAGTCAGAAACAGTTGCGTCAATAAGAGATGACAGTTACGTTTTACATGAGGGTATTCGTGAAAATCGAATAGGCATGTCTGATATTGAACTGTCAGCTTATATCGATGAATGGACAAGCAAGATCGATGACCTTGAAAGCAGGGATAATAGGAATAAAGAGCAGGATGAAGAATTAGAGACCCTTAAGACGCAGTTATCCTGGTTTGAAAAAGTAAAATATGTTCCCCCGGAAGAAAGAGACACAAAGAAAGATATCCTCAATAAGGAAATGACAAGGTTACGGGGGAATTAAAGGGATACGGTACGAATGGCAGTTCTTTAAGCCGTATATCGGTCTTTTTTATAATTATTGGAGATTTATATGCATCAATCCCTTAACGAACCGCAATTCGTGCCGGAGACTCTGGTCCCGCCCAGGGCGGATAAAAAAACATGCTTTTCAAAGCACCTTGCTCTGCTGCTGTTATGCGCGGTTGTTCATCCGGCGTACGGCGAGACGTTTTCATTTGCTATTATCGCGGATCCGCATATCGACGGAAATCCGGATCGCAGAGCAAAGTTTGAAACTGCCGTTGACTGGATTATCAGCAACAGGGAAAGCAAAGATATCGAGCTGACTTTCGTGCTGGGAGATATTGCATGGGGCGGCCCACGAAATAACCGAAATCTAAAGACGGCGAAGAAAATTCTCGACCGCCTCGAAAAAAACGGAATTACATACATTCCCGTCATAGGCGACAATGAGATCCAGTACAGGTGCGAGAAGGAGTTTGAAGATATCTTCAAGCCCCACTACAAAATCCTCGCCGGAAGACTCGATAATTGGCGAAAGGCATCTGCTCCCGTAGCCGGCAGGTATCTTCAAAATTTCTCCTTCGATTACAAGGGCTGTCATTTCGTATGTCCTGATTTCATTACGAGGAAAGCCGGCGGTGAGGCCGGCGAGCTTCATGATTTCGCAGGCGGCAGTTGGCCCTGGTTCAAAAATGATATCGAACAATGTCCTAAGCCTAAGAAGGAGAACATCGTTATAATGACGCATATCGGAATGTTTAGCACCGGATTCAAATTCGTGGACCGGTTCGTTTATTCGAGAAGCGATATGGACAAGATAAAGAGCTTCCTTGGCGGCTATAAGGACAACGTGGATTCGAATTACGCCGGCCATTTTCATCTGAACTGGTACGTGCCGGTATGGTCGGAATTATTCATTCCGATCTATCACGTCAGAGTAACGGATGAAACGTGGTCCAAGATACAATGGCCCGAGACCGAAGATCCCGGCTTGACAGTCCGGTGGGTGCAGGTTGATAACAGCGGCCCGAAAATATCCTACAACCAGAATATCGAAACCATCGCCGAAGAAACGCCGGACCGGAAATAAAGCAGGACAGGATAAACCTTCGGTACAAGTGACTTATTTACTCAAACTGGCCGTTTTTATTTTCGGAATTCAGGTTTGGCTTTATTTCGCCTTCGGTCGGGCTGGATGTATTTGTAGCCGGAGTTGGGATTGTCCTTGTCGTATGCAAAAGCATCGCGGTTGTCGATGAAATGCTTGACGTAGTTGACCGGTATTGCAAAACCGAGTCCGCCGAGGAAGATGTATCCCATATTGGTCACGCCGATAACCTCACCGGCGAGATTGAACAGCGGGCCGCCGGAGTTACCCGGATTGATATCGGCGTTGGTCTGGATATATATAAGCCCTTCGAAGGCCCTGTTTTTCGCGCTGATGACTCCGTTGGTTACGGTTCTCTCGAGCCCCATCGGACTGCCGATAGCGAAGACTTCTTCGCCGGCCTTGATGCTGTCGATGTCACCGAGATAAACGAATGAAACTTCGGTATCTTTGAGGTCCTCGACCTTCAGCAGGGCCAGGTCGACAAACGTATTTATGGCTTCTATTTTGACCTTTTTGAATTTTTTTGATTCGAAGCCGTTTTTAGCTTTCCGGAAAACGGTTACTTCGATCTTTGTTTCTTTTTCTATGACGTGATAGTTAGTTATGAGGTATCCGTCTTCGTTAATGAAGAAACCCGAGCCGGAACCGCCCGGACTCGAGACTTTTACCGTAGCCTCGGAGACCAGATCCACGCATTTTTCGATTGTCGTTTTTTTAAGATTGGCGGTCTTGTACAATCGCCCTGGCGGCTGCCGGACTTCGGCGGGTTTCGGAGCCAAATCATCTGTGTCATTAGCATCTTCGGCCCCGGTGGTATCGGTGTATTCGTATTCGAGTATCTTATCCTTCGGAACCGTAAGAACCGTGATGCCGATATCGACATAAACCTGCGTTTGCTTTTCCACGAGGATCTTGCCGGTTATAACCTGTCCTTCTTTGAGGACAATTCTATCGGCAAAACACATTGCACCGGTACACAGCAGCACAAGAACACAAAAACACCTGTGACTTATGCCCTTTGTGCTTGTGAACGTAGTTGTAATGTTCTCGAACATATACCACTCCCAAATCAGTTTCAATTCTCAGGAACCGAATAATCATTGTACGGGCCGTGAATCCCTGATGCAAACAGAAAATACGTCGACTCTCTCGGCTGCGGATTGTCGTGAAGTCTTATGGACTGATAATTTAGTCTCGCTAAAGCCGGCGGAAAATGTTATAATAGGAGCTATAAAAACTGTTATTTTCGGGCAAAGGTTGCCGAAAAATATAATTGATGTTTGGCGAAAATCGCCCATGTTAGAAACTAAGGAAAAAAATGATGAAGTTATTTTCAAATAAACCGGCGGCGGTATTTTTATGGTTATCAGCAGCGATTTGTTATTTCTGCCCGGTGGAATCCCCCGCCTCTGCGGAGCAGAAGCCGAGTGTACAGACTCCGGTTAAGTCCACCGCCGGGGAATCAGCCATTGTTGGGAGAATAGCCTATTACACTATTACACGAGGAGAACTCGAGAAACGGCTGATGATGGAGCTTCATCCTTATGACTATGAGAACTACAGCGAGCCAGCCGAGCCGGCCGATGCCAAATCGGTCCTTATGACAATGATCAGAGAAAAAGCCATGGTAATCGAGGCCCGCGCACAAGGTTATCCTGAAAAGGAGGATATCCGGTCCTCGGTAGAACGATTTAAGGAAAGAAGGCTCGTCAACCTGTTATCACAAAAGCATATAGAAGGCAAAGTCGCGGTAACAAATGTTGAAATAAAACAGAGTATGAAGGCCGATCCGAAGCTGGACGAGGCACGGGCGAAAGCGCTGATCGAAAGGACAAAAACCTATAGATTGCTGGATCAGTATTACAGCCAGATATACGGCAAATCCCGCGTCAGGAAGTTAACTCAGAATTTTCCGATGGCCATCCTGATTCACGACAGGCTGTTACGTAGTCCGAAAGAATCCCGCAAGGTGACATTTATTCGTACGTCCCAGGTCAAAACTGAATTGTCGCCGGAAGAGAAGAACATTGTGCTGGCACAGTATGACAAAGGAAAGATAACGCTGAAGGACTGGTTGGAGTCGCTCTGTGATATTGTCCCGCCGCGTCGTCCGCGAGATCTTAATACTCCGCAGGGTGTCGACAATTTGTTAGAGCGTGCCCTGCGAATGCCGCTGCTGGTCTCCGAGGCCGAATCACTCGGCCTCGACAGGGACCAGGAGATGCTAAAACAAGTCAGAGACTATGAAGACAGGAGGCTGCTGAGCGAAGCCAGGACTGCGAAGTACAAGGAGGCGATAGAACCGACAACCGAGCAGATCATCGCCTACTTCGGCCAGAACAAAGAGGCGTTCGGAACGAGCAAAAGCCTGAAGATAGACCTCATCTGGTGTCAGGACCTTAAGATCGCCAAACAGGCAAGAGCGGCACTGGACAGCGGCGAAGATTTCGAATCGGTCAGAAAGCAATACTCTCTCGAAAAACAGGGCAAACCGTTCAATACACAACCCGGCAGCGAGGGATTGTTCTGGAAGGATTTATGGGCTGGCGACCCGAATCAAATCATCGGGCCCGTGAAGGGTTTTTACCGGCAGGGTATTAGCTGGCGCATCGTCAAGATACTGGAAAAAACTCCCGGCCAGGTGAAGCAATATTCGAGTGACATGGAAAGCCGGATCAGAAGCAGAATAATGAGCGAGCAGAATAAGGCTTTGATAGCCAAATACGGCAACGAGCTTCTGAGGAAATATCCGTACCAGATTTATGCCGACAGAATCAAGGATATCGATCCGCTGAATATCCCGTGACGGGATCGCAGCGGTCGAGAAGTCTTCTCAACATGCCGACCTTCCAGAGAATCTACCTGCAATTCTGAATCGCACCCCTGATGGGCGAACGGTGGGGAATTTTGTTGCAAAATTAATGTCTGCCGTCGATAATTCAAGCTTAAGAATAGATGGTTGCAAATTGACGGTATTGTTTTTGCGCTGCTTTGAGACGTATTGCTTAATATCCCTGGTAACTATGAGCTGAATAAAATGCTTTTTACATTGCATAAATATATATTCCGGGAGCTTTTACGGGTTTTTATACTGGCGGTAGTCGCGCTGACGCTAATGCTTAGCCTCGGCAGCATTCTCCAGCCGATTCAGGAATACGGCGTCGGGCCCCGACAGGTGCTTTACCTCATGGGCTATTTTCTGCCGATAACGCTGACGTTCGTGCTACCAATGGCGGCTTTGTTCGCGGGCTCTCTGGTTTACGGACGTTTCGCAGGTGACAGCGAGCTTGACGCCTGCAGGGCGAGCGGAATAAGCCTGCTGAGGCTGGTTTATCCCGGCCTGTCCCTTGCGATTATGGTGGCGGTTGCAAACCTGATTTTGAGCTTCTACGTAATGCCTGTATTCGTACACCGCGCGGAAAAATCCCTCAAAACCGACGCAAAGAAAATACTTTTTCGTAATATCAAGAGCAAAGGGTATTACGAACTGCCGCCGGACTACCGGTACCTGATTTACGCCGACAAGGCCAACCTGGAAAACGATACACTTTCAGGCGTGGTTGTAATCGAAATGAAAGATAATAAAATAAAGAAAATTTTCACCGCTGAAATTGCGAAAGTAAGTTTCAATCCGCATGAAAAATTCAACGAAGTGCAAATATTAGCATACAACTCAAGCCAAATGGGCACCGGGTCCGAGGCAGGCGCGGAATGGGGTTCGTTGACGGCGGAGCTCGGCTCACTGTTAGCCGATGAGATAAAATTCAAGAAGATAGATGAAATGAGAAAAATCAAGGCCGACCTGATGAGCTTTGATCCGATCGCCAGAGAGGCACGCAAGACTTACGCTCAATTAATCATAGAATTATTGGCGCAGGATATCAAGACTGCAATAAGCCGAACCGCCGAACCCAGTGAAACACCCGCCGATAATGCTGATGATGACCTAAGATTCTATGAGCTTCTCGGAACTCCGAACTCGGTCAAATTTATTGCCGGCCGGTGCATCGCGGGAAACGAAGAAATAGAGATTTCGGGTGAAGAAGAAGTCGTGGTCATGGAATACGAGACCGACAGCAAACGACCCATACGCACTTTGAGCTGCGAGAAAGCTATGCTGCATATCGTGCATATCGAGGGCGACGAGCTGGCGCCGACATTAACGATGGACATCTACAACGCGAAGGAAGAAGGGTCAGTGGAATTAACGATGCGGTATATTATTAGCGACCTGATACCTCCGCCGGTCGTAGAAGCCACAGCAAACCAATTCAAAACCGAAGGCGGTTCGTTAAAAGTCGAAAAACTGGCTTCCGAGCTACCGCAATTGCCGGTGCTGAAGTCGAGCCCGAATCTGAGGAGTCTGAAAAGTAATCTTCTAAAAGAAATTGAATCTTCGTTGGTGCGAATAAAAGCCGAGATACATACCCGTTTAGTGTTCGGAGCAGGCTGCATACCAATGATATTGATCGGCATCGGCCTGGGTATAATTAAGAAGGGCGGACATCTGCTCAGCGCTTTCGGCGCAAGCTGTATTCCCGCCGCGGTACTGATAGTCTGCATAATGAGCGGCAAAAACCTTATCAAGAATCCCGGTTCGCAAAGCATTACGGGTGTAGCTTTGATGTGGGCGGGATTGGTATTTTTAATACTTTTGGCTGCCATGATATACCATCGGCTACTAAAGAACTAAGATAACGACGAATAGCCGGCGAAACCCGAAAGATGATACCGGCGTAGATGGCCCGCAACAGCAGGGACCCAATTATGAAGATATTGGACAGATACGTTGCGAAGAATTTTCTGATAGGCTACTGCATAGCTTTTTGCGTGCTGGTAGGGCTGAGGATAATTATCGATTTGTTCGTGAATTTAGACGAATTCACACAGAATAACGATCTTGGCACCGCGGTTATTCTCAAAAACATATTTATATTTTACTGTTTGAACTGCACGATTTACTTCCGGGATTTTGCCGGAATGATAACCGTGGTTGCGGCGGCCTTTTCGTTCGGTAAAATGGTCCGCTACAACGAGCTGGTGGTCGTGATGGCTTCGGGTGTCAGTCTGAAACGCATAATCGGCCCGATAGTTTTTCTCGCGCTGATATTGACCGGCGTGCTGGTGGTCGACCAGGAATTTATAATACCCCCGCTTGCGGATAAGCTTGTGCGCAGCCACGATGATGTTCCCGGCCAGGAATCGTACAGGGTCAGATCCATTAGTGACGACAAGGATTCGCTGATCTTCTCCCTGAGATTCGATGTAGAGACATCGACACTGCACAATCCGACTATCCTGCTTCGCCGTCCGACATCGAGGGCCGGTATCTGGGAGGTTACCGGGCGTATAGATGCCGAAAAAGCGGTTTATAATAACAAGACAGGCCGATGGGACTTGCATAGCCGCAGTCCCGAGACCGGCGAGCTGCTTGCTTACGGCCTGCTCACCGAAAGGGGCTCCAGAAAAGGTGTCCAGCCGATACCTTATTATGCCAGTGACCTCACTGCAAAAGACATCCCGGTCAGGTGCGAAGCCGAGCATAAAACCTTGTTGTCTTTGCGACAACTAACGGCTCTCGCAGCACAAAAAACAAAAATCAGAGACATGGCCCAGCTTTCCAGCCAGAAGCATTTCCGTATTACCGATCCCCTCATCAATTTTATAATGCTCATGATAAGCCTGCCGATACTGGTCTGTCGTGACCCGAAATCGATGAAGACGGCCGTCATGATCAGCTTCGCCCTGACGGGGGCTTGCTTTATTTTAAGTTTTATCTGTAAAATCCTCGCTACGGAGGTTGTCTTCGACAAGGTGATGCCCGAGCTGTGGGCGTGGCTGCCGGTCTTTATCTTTTTACCGATAGCTTTTATCGAGCTGGATTCGATGAAGACATAATTTCCGTGCAATCAGTTTATTGTTCGGTATTAGATTCAGGTTGGAAAAAGTTCCCGCATTATCTCCAAACCGAAATTCCTCTTCGAATTTTCCTTTCCAATCTTTGTTAATGTTAAAAGAGGCGCTGGCCGTACTCCAGAATTGAACGTCCCCGTCATCGAAGGCAAAACACGGTCTGCCGGGAAATTCTACAGCAATTACTACCACAAGAAAACTGAGTACGGTTTTGTATACCTTATTCATCGGCTCTTCTTTCATCGAAATAATCCAAATCGCTCAAAGGCAAAACGACGGATGTTGCAATATTGACTAAATGAGCGACGACTCGCTTGAAATGTCTTGCGACTAAAGTGAAACATACGGCCTGGTTAACCGGGAGATTACTTTGTGCCAGCCGTTCGACGATCTTGTCGCATCCCTTGGCTATTGTCTTTTCATATTCCCAGGCTGATCTGGCCAGGTCTTCATCTGCCTCAATGAACGCCTTTTTAGTCTGTTGAAACAGTGCCAGAATTTTCTTGTCGAGCTCGTCAAAATACTCGCTAAAAAGCTCTCTTTCGACGGGCTGGGCCAACAGTTCGGTGACCTCATAGAGATTCTTCGAATAGTCGCCCAGTCGCTCGGCATCCTTAACCACGCTCATCAAAATCAGACAGGCATTGACATCCACCGTCGGTTGGAGCGAAAGATGCTCTACGATCCGCCTGCGTATCTCCCTTTGCAGGCCGTTCACTTGTTTGTCTATCTTATGGATTTTGTCTTTCAATCCCGGCTCTTTCGTTCCGCCCAGGAGCTGGGCGCAAACCGCTTGGAACATTGTCTCGGAATCGTCCAGCATTATTTTGAAATCTTCCAAAACCTGGACCAGGAAATCTTTGCCTTTCCAGAAACTCAATAGATTTTTGAACATTTTTGTAATCCTTATCTAAAACAACTTTGAAATGATAATTAACAACGTCGGTATGAAGAAGAACACACCCAGGACATATATTACTGCATATCGCCTCTTCGTAGCAGCCAAATCCCCGAAGGCCTTCGCAAGGCTGATCGGAAATGTTCTGAAGAATTTTATAGGATAAATGCACACTGTTCCAGTCAGATTAAACAGGAAGTGAGCAAATGCGATAATAATGGCAGAAATATTCCCCGTTGCAAACGACGCCAGGATGGCGGTGGTGGTCGTTCCGATATTGGCGCCGATTGTGATAGGAAACGCGGCTTCAACCGTAAGAATACCGGCGGCCACCAGGGGAATCAACAGGGACGTGGTAATCGAGCTGCTCTGGACGATAATCGTGAATGCCAGCCCGGTAAACAGCCCCAGGATCGGGCTCTTGCTGATGACATTATCTAAAACAATCTCAGCCCTGTTGACCACCAGGGATTTCATGACTTTGACAATAAAGTAAAGGGCGAAGAACAAGATAATCAATGATAAGACACCCATGATGATATAGGCTGCAAGTTTCGAGCCGCTCAGCAGGATTACGACTTTTTGGATAAGGTCTACGGCGGGTGTTACAGCCAGCTTAATGGGGCTGACGAATTTGATACCGCCGACACCAGTGAATATACCGCTCATATATGTTGCTGTTTTTTCGAGGTAGCCGGTCGCCAGTTCAATGGGAAATAAAATGGATACGCAGATAAGATTAAAAAAATCGTGCACGGTCGCGGCACTGATTGCGCGTTTGAATTCGTCCCTTCGGCTGACGTGCCCCAGAGATACAAGAGTGTTCGTGACGGTGGTTCCAATGTTGGCTCCCATTATAATCGGGATCGCGCCTCCTACGGTCAGTCCGCCCGCACCCACGATTCCCACAACGACCGAAGTTGTTGTCGATGAGCTTTGCACAAGGCTGGTTGCGAGAATCCCGATGAACAGCCCGAT
>DQCG01000001.1:0-1296 GCA_003533825.1 Phycisphaerales bacterium | reverse complement strand
AAAGGATTCGATGTTGTCCTGATGAGATTTTCCGCGAAGCCCTTGCCGAAACCCTTGAACGCCGCACCCATGAGGCTGATACTGACCAGAAACAGATACAGTAGTGCCGCTACTGCCAGTATTTTATAAACAATCTCGATTTTTTTCTTCATATATACCTCTTTATTATCTTCACCGTAATATACGTGCCGAATGTGAAGGGAATATGAAGGAAATGTGAAAATTCGGTGAAAAGCAAAAAAATGTTCTACTCTTTTGGAAGGATTACGGAGATCTTTGTTCCCTTGTTGAACTCGCTCTCGATGGAGATTTTTCCATTGTGAGCGAGGACGATGTGCTTTGCTATGCTCAGGCCCAGTCCCGTTCCTCCAAGATCGCGCGAACGTGCCTTGTCGACCCGGTAAAATCGCTCAAAAATCCTTTCGCGATGTTCTCTCGGTATGCCGATTCCGTTGTCCTGAACGGTGACGCAGACCTCCCGGTCCAGCTCAACAAGCGACAGCTCGATGCATCCGGATTCTTTTGTGTATTTGACGGCATTATCGATCAAGTTCACAAAGACCTGCTCGATTTTATCATGGTCGGCCCTGATTGTAAGATCGCCGCCCTGCGAACTCACGGTCAACATCTGCTTCTTATCAGCAAGGGCATGTCCGAATCCCAGTGAGATCTCATCAATGATTTCTTTCAGGTCGAATTCGGTTTTATGTACGGAGTCGTCCGACAATTCAAGCTCGCTGAGGCTCAGCAAATCATTGACGATGTTTGCAAGCCTGTCTGCATGTTCCTTTATAATCGAGATGAATTTAGTCGCCGCTTTCTTGTCATCCATCGCCCGGTCTTCGAGGGTCTCGATATATCCCCTGATGAGCGTCAACGGCGTCTTCAGCTCGTGAGAAACATTGGCAACGAAATCCGTTCTCATCCGATCCATCCGCCTGAGGTTTTCCATCTGATGCTGCAATTCGTCGGCCATCGTATTGAATGATTTGGCCAATTCTCCCAGCTCATCCCGGCTCTTGATCCGCACCCTCTTGCCGAAGTCCCCTTTGGCAATCTGCTGGGCCGTCTCCTGCATTTGTCTGATAGGCAGGGTAATACTCCTCGAAACGAAATATGCCACGATCAGCGCGATGATGACGGCGGCAACCGCGCCGAACAGCACGATTCTATAAATGCTTCGTATCTCGGGCTGGACACGCGAAAGCGGCAGGGCGAAACGGACAATCCCCAGGATACAACCGCCCCGGTCCACACGTACGGTGACATACTTCATATCGAGACCCAGGGGGTCAC
>DQCG01000697.1 GCA_003533825.1 Phycisphaerales bacterium | reverse complement strand
GCCCCGAAAAAATCAAATGCGCAATCCACGGAAAAAACCGAAGAGTAGATTTCATAGTTTTTCAGCCATGTCATATCCCTGCCTTCATGGATGGGCCAGGAGAAGAATTTGACGCCGTAATGGTCCGTGCCGAGAGTCATCGGATAGATGAAGCGCGTGCTCGGCCGGTTCGGAAAAGCTGTACAGTTCCAGAAATAATAAGGGCTTATTGAATCTATCGGATTGAAGATGCGAATCTGTTCATCAAGATACGCCTTACCCGGGTGCAGAGTCACGCGCACCGTCCACTGGGTGCGCTGGGTCTTTTCCAGGTTGTTGATTTCAAGGTATGCCGAGCCGTCCGCGCCTCGGCCGATCAGGGCATCGACCGGTGACAAGATAGTGACCGTGTGTACCTGTGGCCCGGCGTTCCACTCAACCCCACCGCTGATGAAAGCCCCGCGCATTGCTATCATACTTGGTTTGATAACGTTATTGAGATGGAACATCTCCTTTCCTTCGGTTTTGTCGAAAACCGAATGCAGCCGCCCGCCTAACTCCGGAAGGCAGGTGATTTTTAGGTACTCGTTTTCAAGAAACAAAGCCTTGTACGTCCGGTCCTTCTTGGTTCTGGAAAGATGATCCTGCATAGTATAAGGATAGACGATGGAGCCTTTGACAGTGGTCGAGAATTTCACTTTGCCTTCGAGGGCCCAGAACTTGGGATTGACATCCTCTTCCCATCCGTAAGTGGGAATCGTGATGGTTCCCTCCCAGGCTTTGACATTAGCCCGGCTCTGGCTCGAAAGCGTCAAAGTCAATCCAACAAAAGTTAGAGCTATGCAGAAATACTTGTGAAGACCTTTCATAATATTCACCTCACATTCTTTTTATTGGCCAATATTTATGTTAATGATATTGATGTCCCGGTCGCGGTCTTTGGCGACTGAGATTATCCGGCCTGTTTTATCTACGGCGACGCTTTGGCCACCGTATATCCGGCCCCTCCAGGGACCATGTGTTATTTCTCCGACGAGGTTTATCCCTATGACAAAAGCTCCGGTTTTTCGTGCCGTGTTTGTTACAACTTTATCGAGTTCTCTGCCGTGGCCGGGCCACTCGTCCTCGGCGGTGGCGTATCCGTAAGGAACGAGAAGCAAATCCGGCTTCAGCGCCGCCATACGTTTGAGGATTTTACTGTTATGCGTATCAGCACAGATAAGCAATCCCACCCTGCCGAATCCGGTCTCGATGACATTGACATCCTCGCCTGGAGTATAAGGCGGGCTCATCAATTCTGTCAGTAGATTAATCTTGCGATGTTTTAGCAGGATATTTCCTTTGTTGTCGATCAGGACCACCGAATCATATAAACGCCAGCCATCCTTCTCCGCCAGGCCGATACATAGATGAAGGTCATAATCACCGGCCAGTTTGCAGAGTTGATCCGAATCTTCCCCCGGAATCGGGCGAGCCCGTTTATGGGCATCGGGATTGACCCAGCCGAGCAACGCAGTTTCGGGAAAGCAGGCAATGTCGGCCCCGGCGTCTTTCGCCTCGCCGATTGCATTCTCAATCCGGACAAAATTACCACTGCGGTCGCCGTCAAGCGAGAATATCTGACACATTGCGACTTTTATGCTTCTCATTTGTGCCGAGCCTGTTTTACAGATGCAACTAAAACCCTTCACTGCCGGGCGGGAGACACCCATCAGCGATTTTCTCATCACGTGCAGGCAATTATAGGATTTATTGCCCTCGACACAATGATTTTAGTTACAGAATCTTGTATGGAACGAGCGGGCATGACCGAGAAAGCAAATCGAGAACTCTCCGCAGGGATCAGCTTGGACTATTGTCTCTGCCCTGATTATTCTTTTTCTTGGTGCTTGAGCAGTAGTTCGACGATCTCAGTATGGCCTCTTTGCTTAGCCCAATCCCATGCAGTTCGACCACGACTATCCTTGACGGTTACATCTGCACCGTGTGCGATCAGGATCTCCACTACGTCCTTGTGACCTGCCAGTGCCGCTTGATGCAACGGTGTCCAGTTGTTCTTGGTCCTGGCGTTGACATCAGCGCCTTTGGCAATGAGCAGTTCTACCGCCTCACTGCGGCCTGCTGAGGCGGCGCCAAAGAGCGGTGTATTGCCCCGCTTGTCCCTGGCGTTCACATCGGCACCTTTGGAGATTAGCAATTCTACCGTCTCACTGCGGCCTGCTGAGGCTGCGCCAAAGAGTGGTGTATTGCCCCGCTTGTCCTTAGCCTTCACATCGGCACCTTTGGACAACAGCAGTTCCACCAATTCGTTGTCTCCGGCCTGAGCCGCTTGATACAAGGCTGTTCCACCGTCAGTTGCCGCTGTTCGAACATCAACACCTTTATCGATGAGCAACTTGGCGACTTCTATCTGCCCCAATGAAGCTGCCCAGTAGAGAGGTGTCCAGCCTAACTCGTCTCTGACGTTGATGTCGGCTCCCTGTTCGACAAAACCCTTCACGCGAGCCACATCACCCATACCTGCAGCCACGTGGAACGTGGAAGCATCAATACCTTTGCTGACCAAGAACTCGGCAATATCCCGACTGCCTTGCTCTACGGCATAGTGAAAAGCAGTCTGGTCGTTCAGGACTGTAACGTCGAATTTCGCTCCTTTGGCGACGAGGAGTTTTACGGTATCGAGATCTTCATTCCACACCGCATAGTAAATAAGCGGGTAGTCTCTCTCTGGCTCGACATTGACCTCGGCACCTTTGCTTATAAGAAGTGTTGTCAGGTCTTTGTTTTCATACCAAAGGGCGTAGTACAACGGTGTATAACCACCATCTTCCTTAGCATTGACATCAGCACCTTTTGCGATGAGAAGTTCAACTATATCTTTATGGTTATGCTCAACTGCGTAAAATAGGGCTGTTTTACCCTGCTTATCCTTGGCATCGACATCAGCGCCTTTTGCAACGAGAAGTTTAACTATATCTTCGTGCTTACCCTTAACTGCTAAAAATAAGGCTGTACTACCCTGCTCATTTTTTACGTCGACATCAATCCCTTGGTCTAGAAAAGCTTTAACCTGATCTCGGTCTCCAGCTTGGACAGCTATATGAATAGATGAATACTCCGCGCCATTATCCAGAAGCAGTTTGATGATTTCTTTATTACCTTGGTTTAAGGCAATGTCCAGCGGTGTCTGGCCTGTATCATTCTTGATATTAACATCAGCACCAGCGGATTTGATCAAAACCTTTGCTTTCTCTAGATCTCCAAATAGTAGGACTTCACAAAGAGAAATTTGTGGATCTTTCGCTCCATGCTTATATAAAAGTGCCTCAATATCAGCATAGACCATTGCTCTGGCTATATCCAGGGCGTATCGTCCGGTATCACTCTGGATATTCGGATCGGCTCCCTGGGAGAGCAGCAACTCTACGACATCAGGATAGCCAAAGTATACTGCCCACTGTAAGGGAGTATACCCTAACCAGTCCTTGTCATTGATGCCTTCGTCCTGGGCAAGTAATGCCTTGATTTTTTCGATATCATAATCACGCACATATTGATGCAGCATCTTCACATAGCCCTGAGAAGCCTCATTGGGATCATATTCAAACGCACCCAAGTCAGGTCTCTGGCCCGCAAAGGGCATGCCAATATCAATTCCTGCATCAATTGCCTTACTTGTCGGTGCAAGTTTTAGGAAATCGTTCTGGGGAATACTGCCGTCAGAATTACGCGGGGCTGACATCATACTGTCATCAAGACTGAGGAAATCGTTGTCGGTCAATGTAAGGCCAAGGCTCGCATCCCAGCTGTTATTTTGGCTTATAGCATTTCGATTGATTCTATTTCGATTATGTCCATTGTATGAAATATTATTGCTGAAAACACAGCCCTCCCTTGCTTCCTTTTTCCACCAACTCGCTTCAAAGTAATAATCTGTGTCATTGCTTAAGGCAGAGCAATCACGAATGATTACTCCGCTAGTATTACCATTCAACGTACAACCTGTACCGCTATGCCCCCACACCAGACAACCAATAAGAACATGCCTTCCTTCTCCCCCGCCAAGCTTAAAACCATTGCCGTTCCCTTCAAAGAAAGGGTGATTCCAAATGTTTTCACCATTTCGCCAGGCATAGCATCTCTCAAGTCGCACACTTTTGCCTGCAAACCAGCAATCATAACCATCATCGGAGTTATTCCATGACCTGTTCCCTATCAATACGTTACCCGGCCCAACATTCCAACAAATGCCAAAACCATCGGCATTCTGGCCATTCATTTGAGTATCAAAATTCCCATAGGCATCACAGTTCAAGATAAGATTATTTGCTGGGCCATCCGTAGTAATAAAGATTCCTGCATGTTGGTTACCAAATGCTCTGACTTGTTCCAATATGTTATGGTGTGCCCCACTGCCATGGATCATCATTGGACGCATAGCATGGGTAATGGCCAATGCCTTGATATGCCAATATGCTCCTGAAATAGATACTGATTCTCCTTTCACTTCACCAAAGTCAAGAATGGGAACTTCCCCAGGGTATGCTGCGAGACGAATGGGGTTGCCTTGTTCTCCTGACTTGTCGATACGAATCGTATATGGGCATGCGTACGTTCCCCCGCGAACCAAAATGACACCACCTGGCCTCACTACTTCTATTGCGGCGATAATAGTTCTCAAGGGACTTTGGGGTGTTCCTGGATTGGTATCCTTTCCATGATTTGCCACCACATAAGTACAACCGTTCTTATACAATAATCTTGCAACATCCCCAACTTCCTTCTTCAAATCTCGTTTTAAGGATCGGTATATAGATGATTCAAATGCAGATCCTCTGATTGTCTCAAGATGAATGACCCTTTCTTGTATTACTTCGAAGGGTGTACGACCACGGTTATCGGCAACGTCAATATCAGCACCTCTTGCCACAAGAAGCTCAATTAAGTACTTCTTGAAATTACATGCCGCATAATATAACGGTGTCCAACCAATGTCGTCTTTGGCATTAATATCGGCACCGGCATCCAGGAGAAGTTGAACCATGCCTACAGACCATTTCTGGGGGTTAGGCGACCGATAATTTGCCTCTGCTGCATAGTGTATTGGTGCACGTCCGGCATTATCCTTAACGTCAAGACAGGCCCCCTGTGCAATTAAAAGTTTGACGATATTTATATGGCCTTGATTTACTGCATAATGCAGTGGGGTTAAGCCATATTCATCAACAGTATTGACATCAGCCCCTTGGCTCAATGCCTTTTTTATATTATTTATCAGTATCGTCTTAATAGAAGGTGATGACGTGGTCAATCCCGCGGCATAACTCAAAAGTGATTCATTCAATTTATCCTTATTTTCTATAGGCGCCTCCACCTTCTGGGGCTCCTTAACCGGCTCCTGAGTGTTGATGTTGAGCCCGTCAACAAATAAGGGCGTATGTTTAGGGCCGTAGGTGTCTCGGCCGTATTTGAGGACGTTATCAGCAAACTCCCGTACTGCGTCGAGGTATTTGCTGCTGTCATTTGCATCTGGGGTTTCTGCGGCGAAGCAGACAGCATACTGTGGAATCAGGAATATTCCGAGCACCGCCTGAAGTACGAATATACGTCTCATTTTGTGTCCTCCCGTAAATTGAATCATAGCTTTCCGGCAGCACGGTTGTAAAGCGAGGCTTGTCGCTATGCATTATAGCTTGAGGCATGAATTCTTACAAGAATTTCCCTTCTATTTCTGCCGGGGCAAGAAGAGAAAGTTCGTTTTTTTTACATAATAGCCATTTACATTCTTATCGAGAGCCACTCAGGAGATAACCAATCGCCACCAGGGCATTGGTGCCTAAAATCGTTATAACATTCGCTTTCAGGGCGGGGATTAATTCCTGAATATTGTCGTATTGTTTGAATGTCACGCTAATCGCCTTCAAGGCAAAAGGTATGGAAACAAGGCCGATGAGTGCAGCCGGCGGCATTAATTTCGAGGCCACTCCGACAATAATGCACAGATAGGTCATTACCATCAGCCCGGCGTATAATCGGCCGGCGGTTTTAGGCCCCAGGACAATCACAAGGTTGTACCGGCCGCCTTTTTTGTCCGCTTCAACGTCGGGAAACTCATTTAAAAGAAGTAAATTCGCGGTCAAGAATCCCGGCGCTATTGAAGCAACAACAGCTTCGGCGCTGTAGTGGCCGGTTTGAACAAAATATGTTCCCAAAACCGGCAGTGTTCCCAGTCCGAGTCCGGCCCAGAATTCCCCCGCCAGCCATTTTGTTAAATGAGATGTGTAAAAGTAAATCACCGGGCCGCCGAGTAATATCAAAGGCAGAAGCTGCCAGCCGGAAATAAAGGTCAGATAAATGCCGATTGCCAGGGCCGCCATCAGACAGCCCACGCCATAAATATATACGCCCTCTGGCTTGAGAAGTCCGCCCGGCAGAACCCCGCTGCCGCCGGAAAAAGGCGTTCGAGTCGTTTCCAGATCAATGCCGCTCTTGTAATCGAAATAATCGTTAAGCACGTTGACGCTCGTATGAGCCAGCAGCAGACCGATCAAAGTCAGGACGAACCTAAGCAGATCGAAACAGCCCTCGTGCCGGGCTATCGCCGTACCAAGCAGTACCAGAGTCACCGACAGCAGAAGAAACTGGGGCCGTGTCTCCAATAACCATATTTTCAACTTCATTCATAACTCCTGCAGGTTCTCAATTTCAAGGCATTATCCATATTGTCTAAGTTCTGTCACGTTTTTTTATCTATAAGTCGATTACAGCAGCCATATACACCTATTTTATTCTTAATATGACTTACCTGTTTCCATTAATCTCTCCAAAGGTTATAATCAAAATTACAAAACTAACAGAGGTTTAATATGAGGATTAAATTATGTTCTATTTTGATGTCCCTTCAAAAGCTTCGTCGAACAAACCAACATATCACCATGTCCCGTACATCAGGGCAATTTATGCTTTCATTTTTGTAATGACCGCCGTGCTTTATATAAGCCCGGCCAAAGTCGCTGCTTCGAACAACGATTCGCTAAAGCCGCTCAATCGATTTCCTCGGATGGTTCAGGAATATTTCGTTAAGTCTGTGCGTCGCATCGAGAATCGAGCGAATGAGAAGCGAGCTGCTCTCGATACTGCAGCCGATGCCGAGGCTTATGTTCGTGAAGTTCGTGACAAGATTCAGCGGAGCTTCGGGCCCTGGCCGGAAAAAACGCCGCTTAAGCCGCGAATCACAGGCGTCGTCGAGCGGGACGCTTATAAGATAGAGAACATAATTTTCGAGAGCCGGCCCGGTTTCCTTGTAACCGCCAACCTGTACATCCCCAAGGGCCGGTCGTTTCCGCTGCCAGGCGTGGTCGGAACGTGCGGCCACTCGGCGACTGGAAAAATGATTAATTTCTACCAATCTTTCGCCCAGGGACTCGCCCGGCAGGGCTACGTCGTTTTGATTTACGATCCCATCAGCCAGGGCGAGCGACTCCAGTATCCCGACGAGAACTTAAAATCAAAGATAGGCCCTGGCGTTCGGGAGCATCTATACGCCGGCAACCAGCAATTCCTGGTCGGCGAATTCTTCGGCTCATGGCGGGCATGGGACGGCATACGCGCACTGGACTACCTGCTGAGTCGCGATGAGGTCGACCCGAAGCACGTCGGCGTCACCGGCAACTCAGGCGGCGGCACGATGACAACCTGGCTGTGCGGCGTCGAACGTCGCTGGACCATGGCGGCGCCGAGCTGCTTCGTTATAACGTTCCGCCGGAACACGGAGAACGAGTTGCCCGCCGACACGGAACAGTGCCCGCCCAACGCATTGGCACTCGGCCTGGACCACAGCGATTTTCTCGCTGCGATGGCGCCCAGGCCGGTAATCATTCTCGCAAAGGAAGGCGACTACTTCGACGCCCGCGGCGCCGAAGAGGCTTATCAGCGGCTTCGTCATCTGTATGGACTTCTGGATGCAGAAGAGAACATCAAGCTTTTCATCGGCCCGGGTTATCACGGCTACTCCCAGGAAAACCGCGAGGCCATGTATCAATGGTTCAACCGTGCTACCGGCGTATCCGATGCAACGAGCGAGCCGGAGCTGGTCATTGAAAAAGACGAAACGCTCTACTGTGCCCCGCGCGGCCAGGTCTGCGAGCTAAATTCGCGCCCGATTTATTCATTCACAAAAGAGCTGTCCCGGCAACTGGCAACACAGCGGCGAAAAAACATTCCCGCTCCCATGCTCAAACGGCGTATCGCTCAGGTGCTGGGATTCCGGGGCCCGGTAGCTTTTAAGTCCCAGGAACCTCCCGAGTACCGCATTCTCCGCAACTGGCGTTCGCGCGGATTTCCGAAGTCGAACTGGACGACCTACCTTGTCGAGACCGAGCCGGGGATTCTCGCCGTAGTTTATCGGCTTTCCGACCAGCGGCTATACTCCCGGCCGCCCAAAGGGCAAAAGCGGGCCATCCTTTACATCTCGCACCAGTCCAGCGACGCCGAGCTGCGCTCCGAGCCGCTTATCAAAGAGCTGATTGACGCCGAGCCTGATGCCGCTTTCTACACGTGCGACGTACGCGGTATCGGTGAATCCCAGCCGGATACGTGTAATGAAAATTCGTATCTTGGCAACTACGGCAGCGATTACTTCTACGCTATCCATTCAATTATGCTCGACAAGCCCTATCCGGGGCAACGAACTCGCGATATTCTCCGTGTACTCAGTTGGCTCAAGAGCAACGGCCACGAGGAAATCCACCTCGTCGCCAAAGGATGGGGCACCATCCCGGCCACATTTGCCGCCGTACTGTCGGACCAGGTCAAGCAGGTTACACTGAAAAACGCCCTGACCAGCTATTCCGATATTGCCGAATCGGAGAC
>DQCG01000026.1 GCA_003533825.1 Phycisphaerales bacterium | reverse complement strand
CGCCGAGGCTGTCGCCGATATGGACGTTGAAATTATCGTGAACCTCCAGGGCGATGAGCCGGAAATCGATCCGGCCAACATCGACTATCTCGCCAAGATGCTAATGGATAATCCCGGCTGTCCAATGGCCACGCTCGCGGCGGATATTCAGACCGCCGAACAGGTATCCGATCCTAATATCGTTAAGGTAATAGTATCGTCGTGTGGAGTGCTTAATGCTTCGTACGAGAAAAAAGAAATGGATTCCCGCTTTCGCGGGAATGACAATACGCAGAACGCGGTACGCAGTACGCAGCACGAAATCGACAGGGCGATTTATTTTTCGCGCTGGCCGATTCCATACGACAGGGAGAAATCCGGCATCGGAAACGTAAAACAGTACCTGCGGCACATCGGAATTTACGCCTATCGCAAAAAATTTCTGCTGGAAATAACCGCTCTGCCGCAAACGCCGCTGGAGAAAATCGAAAAACTCGAACAGTTGCGAGCCATAGAAAACGGCTATAGTATTTTAGTCGGAAAAGTAAAACACACCTGCGACGGCATAGACACACCCGAGCAATACGCGGAGTTCGTTAAGCGATATAAGGAGGGGGCAAAGAGATGAGAACCAAATTCGCAGGGTGGGCCTTGGCCCACCGATCCGACATGATGGGGCAGAGCCCCACCCTACAATTACAATGTTGTAGCAGCCTTACCAAAGGACGTGGTAGATGGGCCGTGAATGGGACTGCCAATGAAAAGTGAATTGGTCAAGTGTATTTTTGGATCTTCACAAATTAGAGCGAGTGAAAATCGCTTAATGGGCAGAGGCTCTACTATGACAGACATAGTTGTATTACTTTTTCTAATTGGCATTATCATATTTTTAATGTTACATGATCATCCTCCGCCTCATCCATACGCGTTTGTTGTAAAGCAAAAGGCCATTTTCAAAAGTATCGAGACCGCTCTCGAACTTTTCAAAAGTGATTTTGGTTACTATCCACCATCCGGTGCGATGGACGACGAAGGGCGATACTATTGTGGTGCGATGAAGCTTTGCGAGGCCATGATGGGCCGGGATTTGCAGGGATTTCATCCGCGTTCCAGGTTCAAGGCAGATGGCTTGGATGAAACGGGTGCTTCGCTATACAAACCTAATACTCTTGAGGCCAGAAAGGGACGTTATCTTCCCCTCGAAAATGCCAATGCGTATCGCTTGAAAGATTTATACAAAAATGTCGGACCGTTTGACGGAAACGACTATGTTCTTTGCGATATTTTTAGGCGAGTTAAGCATACCGACACAGGTAGGAAGATTGGTATGCCAGTACTCTATTACAAAGCAAATATGTCTAAAACGGCTCACGATATGAGTGATCCGAACAATCCGGAGAATATTTACGACTATAGGGACAATCACGCTTTGCTTGCTCTTGGGGTACCGGGTAAACCGGGGCAAAAACATCCGCTCTACGAGAATCCAAAGATATTTTATAAGATTTCCAGAAATGCCAAAAAAGTTGCCGGCCCGAGCGTACCTAACAGGGCGGACACTTATATTTTATTTTCAGCCGGCCCGGATGGTTTATATGGAACAGAAGATGATATTGCGAACTTTGACATACAATGGAAACCTAAATAATTTTAACTGGATGATTCGTGCTGTCATCCCTTCGAAAGCAGGGATCCAAGAACGTTGAGGATCTTATGGATTCCCGCTTTCGCGAGAATGACATAAAGGAGAATTAATGAACAAGACAAAATGGTGGGGCAAGCCCCACCCTACGGTAAAGAAGGGGACAAATGACTAAAGAAAAGGATTTGTTGGCCTCAGTTAGTGACGTTTCGACTGAGAGTGAGTTTTTCTCGCCGGTGCCGAAGGGGTATAAGAAGGGAAAGTGCCGCTACGTGTTTGTTGTGGGTACGGTAATGAGCGGGCTGGGCAAGGGGATATTTTCTTCGTGCCTGGCGAAGCTCATGCAGGACAAGGGCATCAAGGTCGCTCCGATCAAGCTCGAGGGCTATCTGAATATCGATTCGGGCACACTCAATCCCTTCCGACACGGCGAAGTTTTCGTGCTCGATGACGGCATGGAATGCGACATGGACCTCGGCACGTACGAGAGGATGCTCGATCAGGAATTGAGCAGGGCGAACTTCGCCACAAGCGGGCAGATATTCAGCTCTATTCTCAATAAGGAGCGCCACGGCGATTATCTCGGCAGGGATGTCCAGATGATTCCGCACGTTACCGGCGAGGTCAAGCTGAAACTGCGCCAGTTGGCTATGGAAACCGATGCCGACATTGTGTTCGTCGAGATTGGCGGCACCGTTGGCGACCTGGAGAATGCCTACTACATCGAGGCGATGCGCGAATTAGCCTACGAGGAGGGGTCGAACAGCAGTTGCTTCGTGGCCCTGACCTATATCTTAGAGCCGAAAACGCTTGGCGAGCAGAAATCGAAGGCGGCCCAGTTGGGCATCAAGCAGCTTATGCAGTGTGGCATTCAGCCTTCAATTATCGCCTGCCGGGCGGCCAGTCCCGCGACGGAAAAGGTCCGACAGAAAATCAGTGTGTACAGCAACGTCCCGTTCGAGAGGGTAATCAGCCTGCCCGACTCGGCCAGCATTTATATGATCCCGGCGATGCTTCGGGAGGTCGGCCTGGATTTCGAAGTGGCCAGGCTGCTGAAAATCGAGGATCGAATCAATCTGCGAAACGAACGCAAGGCCTGGGCCAGGTGGTGCGATTTCTCAGACAAAATGAGCAAGATCGATCGCAAAGCAACCATCGGCATCACGGGCAAGTACACGTCGGTGCGCGACAGCTATGCCTCGATCATCAACGCCCTGGAGCATGCGGGCATCGCTCTTGGCTGCGATGTTAAAATAAAATGGATCGACACGACCGACGTTACCGATGAAAACGCAGCCGGGCATCTTAACGATGTTGACGGCATAATCGTGCCGGGCGGCTTCGGAACCCGCGGCGCCGAGGGTAAGATCGCCTGTGTAAAATACGCACGAGAGAATAATTTGCCATATCTGGGAATCTGTTTTGGTTTTCAAATGGCGGTCATCGAGTTTGCCCGCAACGTCTGCGGCCTGGCCAAGGCCAACAGCACCGAGATCGAGCCGGATTGTCCCGAGCCGGTAATCGATATCCTCCCGGAGCAGAAAAAGATAGAAGGCCTCGGTGGAAATATGCGCCTCGGCGGACGCGAGATAGAAATAAAGTCAAATACGCTGGCGTGGAAACTGTTCGGCAAGGCCGATTCGGTCCGAATGCGATTCAGGCATCGCTACGAGGTTGACCCTCGTTATATCGAGCGGTTGGAAGAAGCCGGCCTGGTCTTTTCCGGCAAGGCGCCGAATCAGCCGATCATGCAGATACTGGAGCTGCCGGGCCATCCGTACTTCTTTGGCACCCAGGCCCATCCCTGCCTGACCAGCCGGCCGCTCAAGCCACAGCCGATGTTCCTGGGACTCGTCGCCGCGGCGATGAAAAAACGCTACCCGAAGGAAAACCTGCCGGAGCGCATCGAAACCATCAAGAAAGCATGAAACTATCTATTGCGGCTGTTTTTGCAGTTCCTCGATTTGCTCCTTGAGTCTGGCGTTTTCATCACTAAGTTTCTTGTTCTCTTCCAGAACGGTATCGAGCACACCTTTAACCTGGCTTCGGATGTTTTGCCGGGACTTATTTTGCCATAACTCTTTTTCATGCAGGCATTCGGCAAGCAGTTGTTTTTGCTCGTCGATTTCCTCCATGTGTTGCCCTTTGAGCTTTTCGATTTGCATGTTGCGACGTTCTAATTCTTTTCTCAACTCTATATTCTCAGTGGCAATGGCTCTACTTTTTTTGACGCTCGGTGGCTCGTTCTGCCCGGCGCAGCCTCCGATCAGCATTACGGTAACACTAAAAACCAAGACGAACGCTTTCAGGATTGGTCTTTCCATTTTTTATCCCTTCGAATTTAGGGTTAATTTATGACCTGATACTCGCTGTAAAAAATTAGAATCCGCGCAACTTTGTGCTTTCTCGCCGGGGCAATCCTTGCCGGGGCAGGCGTTTGAGCACTACATATTCGATGCTGTTTTCTTCGCAGTACTGACGTTTGACGGGCTGGTCTCCGTCTTCATTCACGGCGTATATGTCCGGCCGGATGCGACGGAGCTCGGGTTCAGCGTCGAGCCAGCCGTTGCCGGTTGAGATCACAGCCTGCCTGACGTAGCGTATGGATTGAACCATATACAAACGCTGCCGCTCATCGAACATGGGATGGTCCGGCCCTTTGAGGTCGCGGATATTTGCATCGTGCCCTACAACCACATAGAGGTCGCCGAGTTCGGATACCTCCTCGAAGAATCGCACGTGCCCGGTATGAAACCAATCGAAGCATCCGGTGACCAGGACCTTTTTGTTGCCTGTGTCGGAACCGACTTCAATCCCAGGGAAATCGTCCAGCTCTGTATCGGAAAAGACCTTATATGTCAATCCGTGTTTCCGACAGAATGCCTGCCTGGCGGGAGTATCGTTGCTTGCATGCACTACCCAGGTAGTCGCCGGTGCGAGTACTTCCTCCGGCAACACATTCGCATCGTTTATGCTGACAGCCGTGACCTTGCTTACATAGCGTACGGATTCGAGATAGTATTGCCGTTCGGCCAGGGGAAATTTGGAAGCCGTGCCGGTGAGAGTACTAATCGTGGCATCATCCCAAAGATAGATGTGGACCGGGCCCAAACGGCTCGCTTCGTGCAGCAGGCGTATGTGCCGGCAGCGCATGTCGTCAAATGGCGCACAGAGCACTATTTCGGATTGCCCCTTAGTGTTCATGTGTTCTGCGTCCTTACTTTTACCCGGAAGCCGCCGGGGACCGGTGTTTCCGATACGACATACATGTAGCCGCCGCCGCAGCCGGAGAACATTGCGCCGGGATAATTTTCCTGGTAGAATCTCAGCAAGGCTTTGAGATCCAGCTTTATAGTCGGATGCTCGACCACATCCGGCAGAATCGTCTCCCAGCAAAGCATGCAGTCGTTAAAAGATGCACCGAGGCCGTTCAGGTCCTTATTGATAATCGCATCGAAGCAGTCCCGGCCGGACTTGCCGAGCCGGGCCACCCATTGCGGATCGAAGTTCTTACGTCCCAAAGGATTGTATCCATCTGGCCGCTGGTTCATTGGTACAAGGTAGAGGACCGAACTAAGCCAGGCGGCGATGTCCGGATCATTGTTGGATTCGATATGCCTGGGGAAGTAGCCATCCTCATAATTAATATCGTAGTCCAGACGGTTGATGCCGGGATATATCAGGCCGATCATATCCTGGGAGCCGGAGACTTCGATTTTACCTTCATTTTCGACGCGGTAGAGTTCCCTGACGAGTTCTTCTTTGTCGCGATCCGGCATTTTTCCCTTCCATATCTCCATGGCTATGATGCGCGTACTGGAACAGATGCCGCAGCGGTCCATAAAACGGAACTCGGGCTCGACCTGTACCGTTACCATTGAACCGGGTGCGGAGGGATTGTGCTTCGAGACGTATGGCTGGTCGATCCATCCCCCTGCCAGCGCCAGGCGGTAGGGGATGCTTCCCACAATATCGGTTATTTGAGTTTTGGATTGCCGAGTCATGGAATATCTATCACTTAGCTGACAGTTCGCTTGCCCGCTTTACGGTCTTCGTATTGCTGTTCGATCCATTCGTAAGTCTTTTTCATGCCTTCTTCCAGCGTCGTGCTTGGGGCCCATCCGAGAACCTTTTGAATGAAGGTGTTGTCGCTGTTTCGTCCGGCGACGCCTCGCGGCGCATCCAGGTCGTATTCTCGTTCCAACTTGATGCCTCCAATCTTTTCCGTCATGGAGACCAAATCGTTAATAGAGATCAAAAAATCGCTGCCCAGATTGATCGGCGTGGCGATTAATTTCTCGCAGTGCATAATCATATCGATGCCCTTTGTGCAGTCGTCGATATACATGAAGCTGCGAGTCTGGTGACCGTCGCCCCATATTACGATATCGTGCTTACCGGTATCTTTGGCCTCGATTACCTTACGGCAGAGGGCCGCCGGGGCTTTTTCCCGCCCGCCGTCCCATGTGCCGTACGGGCCGTAGACATTATGGAAACGGGCGATGGCGGTATGCAGACCGCGTTCGGCCCGGTATTCCTGGCAGAACATCTCGGACATAAGCTTTTCCCAGCCGTAACCGCGCTCGGCCATGGCGGGGTATGCGTCCGACTCCTTTAAGGCCCGGACGTTCGGGTCCTTTTGTAGTTCGACGTTGTAAGCACAGGCCGAAGATGAGAAGAAATACCGCTGAGCCCCGGCACGATACGCCGCTTCGATCATGTGGGTGTTGATCAGGATGCTCCGCAGGCACTCGATACGAAAGCGTTCGATAAAGCCCATTCCTCCCATATCCGCGGCGAGGTTATAGACTTCGACCGCGCCTTCGCAGGCCTTGCGGCAGTTATAATCGTCGCTCAGGTCCAGGCACACCGATTCGATCCCCTCGGTAACCTGATACCATTCGGGAAGGGGTTTCTTATCGATTGCACGAATCCGTGTAAAGCCCTGATCGTGGAAATAACGGGCCAGTGCTCCGGCGATGAAGCCGCCTGCTCCGGCGATAACAATCAGATCGTGTTTTTTCAGCATTGAACTTGCTGTGGGATTGTCTTTAGCTTTCATAAATACCCTTTCTTCAGGTTTTCCTGTTATGCGTATTGTTTATATCAATGGATTTGACTATTCGAAAAGCACTTTGAGCTCTTTTCTATCAACTTCCGCGATCCGACTCTGGTCGGTCCAGACGGCCAGGTCGAGGCTTTTTCGACAGTGGCAGCTCTCGCTGACAAATTCATGTTCGCTGCTCAGGACAGCTTTTATAAGCGCAAGGCAGTTATTTGTCGCCGCCTGCAGGTTTGATATAATTTCCTTGAGCAGTGCCTGCTTATCTTTGCCGCCTTTATGCGGCTTCCAGCAGTCGTAATCGCTTGCCAAAGCAATCATGGCGTAGCAGATTTGCGCTTCTCTGGCCAGTTTGGCTTCCGGCATGGCGGTCATTCCAATCAAATCGCCGCCCCATGCCTTGTGCATAAGCGATTCGGCCCGCGTGGAAAACTGTGGCCCTTCCATACATACGTACGTGCCCTTCGGGTGCGTCGTTACGTCGATTCCTTTCGCAGTATCGATAAGCATTTCCCGAAGCCGCCCGCAAGTCGGGTCTGCCATCTCGCAGTGCACGGCACCATAGCCCCCGAAGAAACTGCCGGTTCGCTTGAACGTCTTGTCGATAAACTGATCGACAATCACAAGGTCCCCGGGCGCGATATGCTCCTGGAGAGAGCCCACCGCGCCGCTGCTTATCACTGCATGGACGCCGAGTTTTTTAAGGGCAAAGATATTGGCTGCAAACGGCACCTCGCTAGGCGGGAGCCTGTGCCGGTCGCCGTGACGGTTCAGAAATGCGATTTCTTTTTTGCCGAACCGGCCGACCATAATCTCCGCACTCGGCTTGCCGAACGGTGTATCGATATCGTGAAGCTCCGCATCGGTAATATGCTCGGTCAGCGCATAGCCCAGGCCCGTTCCACCTATTATGCCAATCAGTCCATCTGCCATAATTCTATACCTCATTTGCTCTGATTGCCGACCATAATAATCCCTTTAACAACCATTTACAATCATTTTGTAGGATCTCGAAACAGTGCCCTTTAACTCTCCGCAGAAAGTCCCTGCGAACGATCAGGGTAAAGAGTGGGGGCTTATTCTTGCCGAGCTGAGACGAGGGAGATTCGTATCTCTGCTTTGCCCGTCAGGAAGATTAGTAGAATTTTTTGCTCGCGATCATACTGTGTTTCGGCGGTTCGTAACGTGCCTGGCTTATCGACATTAACTAAGACCTCGCCCGGTTCGGTTTCGATGCCGGAAATCAGGATGTTGTACTGCTTGCCGCCCCAGCCGTCTGCTGTTAATGTGACGCTTTCATTGTCTTCGCGAGTGTTGCTTATCGCGCATGGCGCGTGGACGAACCAGCCGCGGCGTGGGAGTTTTTTTACATCGTATATTTTGCCCCTGTCGTAGAGTTCCACCAGATGTGCCTGTACGGTCCCGGGATTGATGGCAGGGCCGGCAGCGATCTGTGCTATTAAATCGAAGAAATCCGGCAGCAATCCCTGACGCTCTTTATCGCTCAAAGGCCATGACATCTGCAGGCCCGTTACCGTGATGCCCCTGGCAATTTTTTTCCACGGGCCTTCGGGATCGCATTCACCCAGCAAGTGCAGGGCCGAGCAGTAAACCAGTCCGCACCACTGGACCGGCCGGCCCAGCCACAGCGGGGCCTTCCAGTTGGTCGCGCCCAGAACAGCGATTGTCGAATAAGCTCCGACTCGTCCGGGCGTTGGCGCTTGCAGATAAACAAACGGTACTCCCGTCCAGGCCCAGTAACGCGCCTGGTCCAGATATTCCCGCCTGCCTGAAATCATATAGCCCAGCGTATATGCCTTTACCATGTGCGCCGAGGCGAGGATGTCGGGGGTGTGGAGCGGTACTTCCCAGGTTTGCGCTCCGCGCGGCACGGTGTCGGCGTAAAGAATGGTCTGTTTGTCGAGCAGTTCGAGCGCCTTTTCTATTAGCTCTTTATCTGCCGACAAAGCGGCGCTTTCGAGAATTCCGGCCATATCACGCCCAGCCAGACCGTTCGCATGTTTTGCGAAATGCATTCGCGAATAATCCGTTTTGCCCGGTCTGTAGAGTTTCACGCCGTCCGCGTCGAAACCTCTGAGCAGATTGAGTGCCTGGTTGCGTCTTTGCCGGACGAATTCGAACGTGCGCCCGAAAACAAGGGGGGTATTGGGCAGATGGGCGTGTGAGACGCCGCTTGAGAAAGGTTGCCCGGACGGAATCCTGCTCAGCGCACGGCTCTTTTCATTGTTGAGTCTTTCGCCGAGGCTTTTGTTTTTGGTATGACTGGCGAGCCAGTCGATGTACATGGCGGCATCGGCCGCGGGGCCGGCCGGGAAATTGTTACCCCAGACCGCATGCCTGAATAGGCCGTCCTCGTTTATCTGCGAATCCAGCCAGCCGTGAGCGAGCAAATCGACCGCGGCATCGAAGCCGCCTTCGAGTTTGGGCACGTCTGGCAGTCCCTTCAGGACGACATAGTGTTGGATCGCGGGGACAACGCTTTTTCCCTTGCCGCCGATTATCAGCATGGTGATTTTCAGAGGCTGATTCGCGAGGATTCTAAAGGGAGTATGGGCAGAGAAATCGTTCTCGAAACGAAGCTCGCCGACTCCGGGGCCGGATAGCGCCATCACGTGAGCGCCGGAATTGTAAATCCTGTCGGGTGAGTCGAACGTCGCCGCGACTGCCTCGGACGGCTCCCAGATAACACCGATATAATTGCCGCCGCGTGCAATCGCCATCAGGGGGAACGTTATCTTAACAGGGTCGGGTATGCGTCGGACGTGGTCCGGCGTCTCAATGTCGGCCTCGCTGCTGCTGGGCTCGTCGCACAGATATTCCAGGCCGGCAAACAGACCCTGATCTTTCCGCTGGCCGAATGTGCCCAGGCCGGGGAAAATCGTCAGCCAGGGGATGTGGAGAATATCCCTGTCTTTGTTAGCTGTTAATTCGATTTTGACGATAAGTATCCCTTGCTGATCAGCGCGTTTTATGTTCCTTCGAATTTCCCATTTGCCGCCCCTGCTGTCTTTGAGACTTGCGCTACTCGTGGACGGATTGTCGAAGGTTACGTCGGCATCTTTAAGATTCAGCCATTCGGGCTGCTCGTCGAATACCAGGCCAAGAAGTTCACTCTGGTATCCGGCGGCCATTTCCACGCCGTTGACTTTGAGAGCGAAGTTGCCCCATGTGTCTCCATAATGCTCGAATTCCAGTCCGCCCGATGTAACCGAAGCCTGATGTTGGGAAGTTATAGTTGGTTCTATGGGTTTTTCCAGCGAAGGGACAACGATTTCGCTGATTGTTTCGATTTTAATCCAGGCGACAGTCACGCTGCCGGCTCCGATGCAAGGGTCGAGACGAAAACGCGTGCCGGGGCCTAATTTGTCCCGTATCACGAGCGAATAATCGTGCCATTTTCCATCGGTTCTCGCGGTGAATCGGACCGAATCTCCCGCACGGAATACCCTGCCGTAAAACAGTTCGGCGCCGGCGTCGGCGTTCGATTTCATCCGTACTTTTACTTGTGTCATCGCCTCGCCGGGCAGGTCCACGACAGGGCCTTCGATCCACGGATCTTCCCCCGTGGATTTGACGAGCAGCCCTTCGGACGAGAATGAGAGGTTTTCGACCCGCATATTACCCGTCCAGCCGTGCAGCCCTTTGCTGAAATCCCATTCGACCGCTGTCTTCCCGAGTGCCGGCATAGTCCAAATGACTATAATAGCCAACATACCGACGAATGTTTTATAGTATGCTCTGAAACTTCGACTAAGTTTATTGACAGGCATTAAAAAAGCGTCCTTTTAAATCTTGATTTAGAGTAAATTTTATTCGGTTTTCTTTCTATTCCGGCCACTGCCCATTACGAATTTCTATCATATTGAGCTGTTTAGGATCGAGTACAACATGTTTGATTCGTTTTCGCTTCCAGGTGTAGGTGATATGTATCAAGCCATCGGAGGTTTGAATAACCGCGGGATACGAATATTCCCCTTTCTGTTTTTCGAGCACAAGAGCGGCATACCATTTCTTGCCGTCGTTAGATACAGCTACATTCAGAAATTTCCGATCTCTCCCATGAGAAGTGCTATGATTATAAACTAACAACGCCCTCCCATCCTTTAGCATTACGGCATCTGTTCCGGCATCAGGATTTGGTAACTCTGTAGGGCTCATTTTGCTCCACGTCTTACCCATATCGTCAGACCATGCTTGGTAAATAGATCTGGCATATTCTGATCTGCAAAGAATCTGCATCTTTCGGTTCGGATAAATCAGTATTGACGGCTGGATAACATTAAAATCCCTGCCGTCATTGAGCGGCCCGATTTTTTGCCAGGTTTTTCCCATATCCGTTGAAAGTTCGAGATGCACCTGCCAGACTTCCTTTTTCAGGATCCTGCCTGATTTGTGCTCAATACTTGATGGACTGAGAATCGAACCATCCGGCAATTGTATTGGTTTGTTTTTGATCGGCCCCAGGATTCCATCAGGTAATCGTGTAGGTTTGGACCATGTTTTTCCGCCGTCGCTTGAAGTCTTGTATTCGCCCCGCCATTCCGTCTCGTCGTCGCCGACTTTATAGAACAGCATAAGCGGTCCGGATTCAGGTTGGAACAGAACCGGATTCCAGCAGGCCACCTGCTTGCCCGAGAGTTCCGATCCATCGGCAACTTTCACTACGGATGACCACCCATCCGGTCCATGACGAGACAGCCAAATGCTGACGTCCGGCCGACTTTCTTTGGTTCCGCCAAACCATGCTGCCACCAGGCCATCCTGCGTCTCGGCAATGGTAGATGCATGACATCGAGCGAAAGGAGCTTTTTCAAATATGAATTCGCTTAGCACGATACTGGATGAATCCAACTTATCCTTCAAAGCTTTTCTGTTTTTCTCTGTCTTGTCAATACTACATCCCAGTATTTGCAGTAGAAAAGGAATCATAACAAAGAGAAATAGGTACTTTCTATTCATAACAAGATTATCCATTCAATTCTATTGAAATATTTTTTTCTTTACGATTGGCTGAACGTTCTCGACTATCCATTTTCGCATTTTTTTCCCTTCCGGACTCTGCTGTGGGTAAGAAATGAAATCAAGTGATATTCCCAGTTGCTGTTCCAAGCGAAGCGCGATGATGGGCCAGGCAATTCCTAAATCTGCTACGACCGGAATGCTTTCGTCCAATCGGGCAAAGCCGGACATTTCCATCCGAAAAGGAATCGACATGAGTTTGGTTTTGGGCAATCCCTGGTCTATCGCCGTCTGGACTTTGCTGGATCGCTTTTCGAATTCCCACGCCTTCTTGAGAGCTGGGTCGAGGTCGATGCGTATCAACACCTTGTCTTTCAAGCTGTATGTTTCGTAGCCTTCCCAGTGAGACCACAGGCCGTGCCCGGTGTAAGTTTCGAACGGGCCGTCGTGAATTTCCTGAGTTAAGGCAACGCCGGACTCGATAATGACGTCGGCGGATTGTAGCATCATGGCAACTTTTGTTGCTCTTTCCGTGATCGAGATAGAATCACCGATAGCTAATCCCACCGTTCCGCCGCCGACCAATTGCGGAATAGTGACCAGAATCGGGATGCCTTTAGCGTGGGCTGCTCCAAGCATTGTAAATCTGTCCGCTCCGGCACCGGCAACCGCCTCAAAAGGAATTCCTTTACTTTTTGCGATAAACAGAATTTCCTTGGCCAGATGTTCTGTACGCAGTCCTAAAGGATAGGCCATGTTGCCGGCGGCTTTAATGATGATGCTTCCGTCGATCGAGAGTATTTTTTCAAGCAGTGTTGTATCGATCAGCATTTCTTTTTCGAGTTGTTTGAGAAAATCATCCGGCATCATGGTTGCTTCGAAGGTATTGCCTTTTGGAAGCATCTCTTCGGAAAGTCCGAGCTTTGTGCCGTCCACCCTTTTTACTTCTTCCAATGCCCCGGCCATTTCATGAGCAATAACCGCCGAGCTGGTAGTCACTCCGTCGATTATGCCTTTGTGAATAAGTTCAGCGATTAGTGTTGTCACTCCCTCGTGAATATTAGGCCCGCTTCCGGTAACGACGACGACTTTGCCGTTTTTTTTCTTTGCAGATACGATGCTCGAAATTGCACTGTCCAGCATCTCTTTCGTATCGGTGGGAAGATCCCGGTAGAGGTGTTCGATTGGTTCGGCGTTAGTGACCATGGTTTATACCTTTCATCTGGCTGATTATTTTTTCTACTTTCTTCAGGTCTTCGGGTGTGTCCACGCTTATCCCGGCCGATCGATCCACTTTTGTTTCGAGAACCAGAATTTTATAGCCTTTCTCCAAAACACGAAGCTGCTCGAGCGATTCGATTTTCTCCAGATATCCCTGGGGCATTTTTGATATTTTCAGAAGAAAATCTTTACGATAGACGTATAATCCGACGTGTTCGAATACCCGAATGTTTTCATTATAACGCGGATAGGGGATGAGCGATCTTGAAAAGTATAACGCAAAATCTTTATCGTCAACTACGACTTTAACAACGCCGGGATCATCGAATTCGTCTTTTTCTATTTGCCTTTTCAAAGTTGACATTTGAATCTCGGGATTATCTATCATAGGCTGAACCGCTTCATCAATCATGTCTGTGTCAATAAGTGGCTGATCACCCTGTATGTTAACGACAATATCCGCCGGCATTTTCTCAACGGCTTCGGCTATTCTGTCCGTTCCCGATTTATGGTGTGCCGCCGTCATAATGACTTTGCCGCCGAATTGCTCGATTCGGGATTGGACTCGCGGGTCGTCTATGGCTACGAAAAGTTCATCCAGCGTTTTCGATTGACGTGCTCGTTCATACACCCATTGAATCATGGGCTTGCCGGCTATGTCGGCCAGCACTTTTCCTTCGAATCTTGACGAACCGTAACGGGCGGGGATCACTCCGACAATACGGCATTTATAGGTTTTAGAATTTAGCATAAAAGCATCTTCCCGGTTCTTTTAATATTTAATATGAACAAATTTCTCAGGCTCGGATGTCTCTAATGCGGTTCACCAATCCGAAAACCAAGGCGGCTAACATCATCGCTGCCGTCCCGACCGCACCAATAATGACCACATCCAGATTACATTCGGCCCACTTCCACGAATCGGGAATCTGCAAGCCGAATTCACTAAGGAACGAATCTCGCATAAATGTCGCCCAGGCAATCACGACGATGCTTACTCCTATCGACACCAGTCCCTGCCAGAGGCGGAGCCGTATCCGAAGCATACCCAGAATGAAGACTCCCAGGACGCCCCCGCCGAAAATACCGGAGATTTGCCACCAGAGATCCAGGATGCTCTCTGCCCGTATCATCAGGATCGCGAAGAAGGTTCCAAGAATTCCCCATGCGATTGTTGTTCCTCTGAGGAACATGATACTCTGACGTTCTCCGATTTTCGGATTGAAGTAACGTTTGTAGAAATCAAGGAGTAAAACTGTGGCCGAGCAGTTCAAATTGGAGTCAACAGTGCTCATCGCAGCCGCCAGAATCGCGGCGACTACGAGGCCTTTAAGTCCCACAGGCAGTTGTGTTGCGATAAAGAAAGGAAATACCTGCGAACCTTTTGTTATGCCTTCTCCGAGCTGGTGTCCACCAAGCGAGTAAAATGCGAACAGCGCCGTTCCGATATACAGAAATATGGCAGTCAAAGGAATATATATCAACATTCCGATCCAGATAGATTTTTTGGCCTGCCGTTCATCGGCTACGGATGAATATTTCTGGACGCAGTTTTGATCGGCTATCAGAGATCTTAGATTTTCTATAATTCCGAAGATTATCATCGCCCAGATCGTCCGATTGAAGAGATGCTGCTGTGAAGCAAGGCTTAGCTTTGCGCTGCCGAGACTGAACTTATCCGCATCGAAAGCGGCCTGTACCAAATAATCCGGCTGCGAGAAGATGTCATAGGTCAGGGTGATAGCACAAAAGATGATTCCTACAATCATAACTATAGACTGCATAACGTCGGTCCAAATCACCGCTTCCATACCACCCAGAAAAGTGTATGCAATCGTAATGACCCCCAGCCCGATGATGACGGGGACAATCCCCCAGGGCACGAAAGTATTCAGCAAAAGACTCGCCAGGTAGAGAATGACGGCGATTCGCCCGACCATAAAAAGCACGAAAGAAATTGCGCCGTAAATCCGGGCCCAGGAACCGAGCCTGTCTTCGAGAAACTCGTATACCGAGATTAGCTTTATTTTTCGATAGTACGGTACGGCGTATTTGCATACGAACCAGGCGACCGGAATTATGCAAAGTGAAAAGATAAAAGGATGCCAGTTGCTGTCGAAGGCCTTGCCCGGCGTGGCGATATACGAAATGCTGCTGGTGTACGTACTCATCACAGCAAGACCGGCCGCCCAGGCGGGGATAGACCGGCCGGCAACCATAAATTCGTCGGCCGTGCGGCACTTGCGTTTGTAATAGATGCCCATCCCAATCAGCACACAGCCGTAGAGTATCAGGATGCCGATATCAATTGTTCCGAAACTTCCTTGCATAGATTTTTACCTTTTTAAAATTATCTATTGTTTTTTTACAATCCCAAGCTTTTCCAGATGCCGGCGAATCACATCGCGCTCTGTACTGCGGAAACGATGAAACGGTTCGGCCAAGAAATCGCTGCATATATTCATGCACGAAAGCGTGCATTTAAGTCCCTTGAGGTAGCTCGACTCGTAACGACCGACGCTGTAGATGGCACTGCTGATTTGCATGACTTTTTCGTGCAGGGCCTCTATCGTCGGCAAATCTCGTGAGCGAGCTGCATTGTAGAGATCGACGTAAAGCTTAGGAGCAAAATTCGCTCCGCCGCTGACGCCTCCGTGTCCGCCCAGTAGAACGGTCTCGGCAAGGAGCTCTTCCCGGCCTATTAGAAGCGCGAAGTCCGGATGGTCTTTCAGCAGGGATTGGAGCTTGTGAAAATAGACCATGTTGCCGGAGCTGTCCTTCAAGCCGACAATTCCGCTAATCTCGGCCGCCGCCCGCACGGTCTGAGGCTCGATGACCGCCTTTGTGAGACTCGGCATATTATACAGGAACAAAGGCAGCGGCAGCTCCGGCACCAAGTGTTCCAGGTACTCGAGCAGTTCCGCCTGTCCGGCCGGGAGGTAGTACGGCGGCGCCAGAACAACTGCCTGGGCACCGGCTTCACTTGCTTTATTGGCCATATTTATCGACTCGGTAAAGCATGTGTCGGTGATGCCGACAAGCACGGGAACGCGCCCGTTAACCTGCTTACAGGCTCGATCAATAAGCTCGTATCGCAAACGATAGCTCAGACTGGGTGCCTCTCCGGTTGTTCCCAGGATAAATAAACCGTGGACACCGCCGCCGAGAATATGCTCAATCAGCCGTTCCAGACCGTCGACGTCCAGCCTGTTGCGGTCCAGAAGCGGCGTAATCATGGGTGGGATAATGCCTCGTAACAGCTTTGGTAATAAATTCGATTTCGATTCCATGTTTAATAGTTCTCCAGTCTATCGTTAATCTGCTCGCATAATTTAAGAAATGCCAGAATTCGTTCATCAGGCGTATCGGCCTCGATATCCGCAAGAACAACGTCGCACGGGGCGTATTGGCTTGTGATCATTTCCAAGTCCGCCTCGATTTTATTCAGCGGCTTGTTTACCAGGTCTGTGGGCCGGTACATCAATGCACGACGGGCGCCGGTAAATACTTCTCTCGCCCCGGCAAGATTCGAATCCATCCCCATGTCGATATAGCCTAAGTATGGAATCGCGGCGTAATCATCGATATAGGCGTCGGCGTTCCAGGCACAATTATGGATACCGATGCAGCCGAATGTTTCGGCAATCCGAAGATCGTATGGACGGAGCATGTCATGGTACTGCTCCGGCGAAACCATATTTACAAGGCAGTTGCTCACCGTAGAGAAGTCAACCTTAACACCGCTCTGAAGCTGTCGCTTATGAAGCCGCTTTGCCGCGTCGATCATCGTGGTACAAATGCAGTCGAAAAGGTGGCGGCAACGCTGGGGTGAGTCAATCATATCGTAGAAGATTTTTTCGCCGCGAAGGCGGTAGGCGTTATTGAGCACACCCTGGAAGTTGATGAATCCCTCGACCCGGCCTTCGTGAGAGGCGATCCAGTCAACCTGTGCCATAAGCTCCCGGAAAAAAGGATTTCTTTCAAGATCGGGCGGTTCGAGATTATCGACCTGGTCATCGCTCAGGTACGAATGTTCGCAGTTCGGCCAGTTGTTCTCGGCATATACGATTGGTATCCCGAAAATCGCGGCCACGCTGACACAGCCGTAGGTGCCGGTCAGCAGATCCGGAGATTTTTCAGGATGATTAATGCCGCCGATACTCGTTCCGGGAAATCGGCTTTTTAATTCGCTAAGCATGGTCGGTAGCATTTCCCGCCGGTATGCCGGCTGGCAATGCCACTTCCGGCCGAAGTCAATACCCGTAGCAGTTCGGTACCAGTTCGGTGTGAAGCCGATTTCCGGGCGCAAAAACGACTCGTCGCCGGTTGCCGGCTGCCGGGTAGCGGGCGCTGCCGGCGCGATATAGCTTATCAGTTGGCGAATTTCTGTGGACATTATTCCAATTTCTGCTGTAAGATTATCATGTCGTGCCGGATATCGCAAATGACAGCGCAATGCCTCAATTCTATTATATTCGTTCTTAGACAAATATTTTGTAACAGGAAAAACTGCATTCCGTATTATAATTGCTTTTATGAGTTTATCTCAAGACATAAAGCATAAAACAATCGAACTTGGCTTCGATTTGTTTGGCGTGGCGGAAGCCTCGCCGATAGATGCAGAGCAGGCGGAGATTTTTACTGAGTGGCTCAAGTCCGGCTTCGCGGGCCAAATGGCTTACATGCATCGGAATCTGCAAAAGCGGCTCGACCCGGCCGTGCTCCTGGAAAATGCGCAGTCGGTTATCGTCGTCGGCCTGAATTATACGCCGCCGAAGCAGAAATCGAAACCGCCTTATTCGGCCGCCCCGGCGGGCAAAATCGCCGGCTACGCCCAATACGAAGATTATCATTCATTTATCAAAGAGAGATTGTACAAGCTGCTCGATTTTATAAAGTCCCTCGCCGGGCCAAGCGTTAAGGCCAGAGTTTGCGTGGACTCGGTGCCCATTGCCGAGCGGGCGATGGCGGTCAGGGCGGGACTTGGTTTTATCGGCAAAAACCACATGCTCATCAATCCCGAACTCGGCTGCCGGATTTTTCTCGGCGAGATTGTCACCGACCTGAAACTGCCGTCGACTGGCGGGCCGATTAACGCCGATTGTTCCGGCTGCCGTAAGTGTCTCGATGCCTGCCCGACTGGTGCCTTAAGATCAGACGGTCAATTCGACGCCGGGGTGTGTGTAAATTATCTGACAATAGAATACAAAGGCCACATCCCGCCGGAATTGGCAGGGAAAATCGGCGACCGGCTCTTCGGCTGCGAAGAGTGCGTCGATGTTTGTCCCTACCAGAAGAACACGCCGGCCTGTGGAAACAGGCAGTTCAAATTCTATCGCGACAGGGCACGGATCGACTTGCAGGAAATCCTGAGCTTGGACGCCGAAACATTTGAAGCGAAATTCGCCGATTCTCCAATCAAACGCGTCGGTCTCGAAGGTCTCAAGAGAAACGCCCGAATCTGCCTTGCCAATATTACACATTCGGCCTGATATTCGTCTCAGGCGTAAGCATATTTGTCGCGTATTTTCTCCAGCAGTTTTTTGGTGGCTATTATACCGTCGGTTTCGCTGAGCCTCTTGCCCTCGTACTCGATGCCGACGTAGCCTTTATAGCCGGCGTCCAGCACGATTTTCATCATCCGGTAGTAATTGATCCTCGTCTCATCGCCTTTTTCGTCGAAGTCATAGCTCTTGGCGCTGACGGACTTGGCGTACGGCATGAGCATCTCGACGGCTTCGTAGATATCTGTTTCCGGCGGGAAGTTGCCGAAGTCCGGCAGCGTCCCGCAGTTCGGCAGGTCAACCTTTTTAATAACGCCGGTAAGCCACCGCCCGTCGGACGACAGGCCGCCGTGGTTCTCGACGATTACGTTAATGTCGTGTCCGGCGGCATATTCGCCCAGTCTTCGCAGGCCGTCGGCAGCCAGCTTTTGCTGCTCGTCATCCGGGCCTTTCGAATAGGCGTTGACCCGGATCGAATGGCAGTCCAGGTATTTTGCCGCTCGAACCCACTTATGATGATTGTTAACGGCCCGGCTGCGGAGGTCCGTTTCCGGATCGCCGAGGGCGCCTTCGTCGTCGCACATAATCAGCACGGATTTGACACCGAGGTCCCCGGCACGCTTTTTCATCTCGGCCAGGTACTTCGTATCGTTCGCCTTATCCATAAAGAAGATATTGACGTACTCGACGGCCTCAATGCCGAGGGCATGAACTTCATTTACGAAGTCGAGATTATCCAGTTTCGGTTCGGCCTGGCCGAAGAGCCGCTTGTGCCAGGACCATTGTGCCAGTGAAATCTTTAAAAGGGATTCTTTGCCGGGCATGTATTGTTCCTTTTCTTGATAAGATACACATAAACCAAGAATGTGTCAAGAGCGGCAAAATTGGCTCCATTCGACTTCGCTCAGGACAAGCTTGTTTTTTCAACCTCGTTCTCGCAATACGCAGCACAAAGAACGCTGAACGACAAAATTGGGTTTGTTTTTCGCTGCCCAAAATCTCTAAAAGACACCAAAACACCAATAAATCCTTACTATTAAAGAACTAACACTGTTTTGCCTATTTTAACATTGGCTTTGTTTTTTCAAATAGCATTTCTTTCAGACAGGATTTACACGATTAACACTGATATTTGTTGTTTGTCATTCTACGCAGGACGCCTTACGGTGCAGCGAAGGCGGGAATCCACAACTAATTCTCCACCCAATTCACAGTGTTTATCCTGTTATTCTGTCTCCTGTATTCTAACTTCCATGTTAACTGTATATTATACCACAAAAAATGTTAAATATAAAGTAAATTCCCAAAAAATCTTCGTGAGAAGACATTCTATACCCGATCCTCGGAAAGAATCCCGGTCAGATTAGACCTACAGTTAACCTTGAAATCGAGAGACTCAAAAACAGTGGCTGACCCCTTCAATTATCCCACCCTACCCAGCTATTTCGCGAAGGAGGTTGATTTTAGATATCCCTTCTCTGCGTATTCTTCAATCTTGTCAAGAAGTATTTTGTCTATAACAACATCAGGGTATTCCTCAGAAGAGGAAAAAGGATAATTGACCATTATGGAGGCGAAAGCATCGGCCAGACATTCGTCTTCTAAGTCGAATCTGACCAGATAGAGTTCAAGGTTGACTTTTGGGATTATGGCAGTATATATTTTTCGCTCCTTTGTTAGAGGCCACGCAAAGTAACAGTGTCCGCACTCGTGGGCGACTCGGAGTTTTTCCAGTTCCTTGTTATCACTTTTTTCATAATGGATAAAATGGTGCCGGAATTTCTTGTCTATTATTTTGGCTCGTTTTTGCCTGCCGACGAGCAGGGATATGTCGCAAGTCGACAAACAAGAATCGGTTGTGATTTCTTTGGCCTCGATTGGCTGGATTATGATCTGGCAGGCTTTGATTTGTTCGATAGCATTTACGATGTTGGACATCGGCATGGTTTTCAGCTGATCTATAAGGCTCTGGCAGCCTTCTCTGGCTCGTTCAAGTATATCCCTTGGTATAACAGACACTTCGTTTCTCCTAAGAGTCGACATGCCGCACACGCATATTATCAGGAAGTGCTGTGGCAGCTATCATTAAGCTTTCTCCATAGAAGCGTAAAACTCAAAAGCCTGATCTAAACAATGCCTCATGATCTCATCTGGCTTCACCACGCTTGGAATAGATATGCTAAATCCTTTGGTAAAGTATTTTATCCAAAATGCGAATCCAGCCCACTGCAGACGATATTCTCCTCGCTTGCCTGGTTTTCTCAGGATGATGTTTCTATCTGCCAGAACTCTGATTGCGTTGTCTAAGGTTGTCTTGTTCCCCCTGAACTTGGACCGGATATCATCTTTCGAGATCCATTCATTCCATTTCTCGGACATAATCTGTAGAACTTGTCTGTACGCATCTTTCTTAATCTTGTTGAAGTACATGTCCTTGTAATACCTATCACCAATCAGATCAAAAGCGCCCCCTTTACTTAATGCCGCATCAGTAACATCTTGATGATCAATTAGATTGTCCTTGTCCAAGGAATATGAGGAGTACCCAAATTGCTGGACAAAATGCGGATATCCTTCAGAGAATCCGACAATCAGATCAAGGGCATCCTCCGTGATTTTCACGGGGGTACTCTGCATCGCGTTCGCCGCTTCAAGCCCATTTCGGATGACCGATTTAACGTCTTCTCCAGATAAAGGTGTCAGTTCCAACTCT